>JASLXG010000001.1 GCA_030740435.1 Alphaproteobacteria bacterium
GCCGAGCGGCTGGAAGTCGCCGGCCCTGAGCGGGAGGCTGCCCTCACGGGCGATGCGTTCGCCGATGTATTCGAGGCGTGAGAAATCGGCATTGGGTGGCGTGGTGTCGCCGATCGAGGCAACGAAGTGGTGGCCCGGCGCTACGGCCTGGAAAAATCCGTCCATGTAGCTCTCGAGCTCTTCCCAGGTCGAGGATTCCTCCAGCAACAGCATCTCCGGGATGCCGCCGTGGATGGTCAAGTGCCCGGGCCGGCACCACTGGTCGTAATAGTCCCCGATGCGCACCTTGGTCATGGGCCAGGGCGTCACCGCATCGGCCACGTCCATGCGGCTGGCGGCCACCAGGTCCATCAGGCCCTGGTTCTCGCCGTCGGGGTGGATGACCATGATGATGCCTTCTGGCCTGAGACGGTCGGAGGCCTTGTGGCACCAGGGCAAAAAGTATTCCTGGTAAAGGCTGGGGTAGGTGATCATGTCGTCGACGTTGGCCGACCAGGCCACGGCGTCGGCGCCTGAGCCCGCCAGCACCTCGATGATTTTCTCGTAGTAGCCGGCCAAGGCCTCGCAAAGCGCCGCCATCTTTTGCGGATGGTCGTGATGGTGGAGGTAGAATTCGGTGGCGTCGAGAAAGGTCTTCTGGATGTAGTGCAGCGGCGAGGTACAGCCCAGGCCGGCAGCGAAAGCCACGGCGACGCCGTCGCCGGCGATGAAGTCGCGCCAGGCGTTGTAGCGCGCGTAGGCCGGCTTGACCGCCATGTTGCCGAAGATGTGGGCCAGCGGGGCATAGTCCTCGGGCCCCTTGATGGCGTGTTCCTTGACCCAGGCGATGGAGGCGCCGGCCTTCTTCATCTCGGCGGTGAGGCCGTGGCGCACGCTGACCATGCCCACCGGCGTGTGGTACTCGACGTGCGTCATTTCTTCCTTTTCGTCGTTCTCCAGGTTGACCCGGATATCCACGTCGGCGGGGAATTCGACCCTGAAGGGGACTTCCTTGAGATCGAATATTCCGATGCCTTGATGGTAATTATCTTCGGGCCTGGCCGGCTTTTGGAACTCGGGAATGAACTTGTGCAGCGGCCAGCCCAGGCTGCGGTGGATCTCCTCGACGCTCATGCCGGCGAAGCGCTGGGGCAGCGTGCCGGTCAGCACCTTGGCGTTGTGCCAAAGGTCGATGCGCGGCACCCAGGGCATGGCGTCGACGGTCTCGCCCCGGAAAACGGCCATGATCTTGTCGCGATGGTTCATGCCACCCAACCCCGTCTAATCGTGGAACTCGTCGCGGATGGCCAGGATATCCGGCAGCACGCGGCTGAACACAGGCACCAGTTCGGAATCGAAATGGACGCCGGCGTTGTCGACAACGTAAGCCCGAGCCTGCTCGATGGGCCAGGCCTTTTTGTAGGGGCGTTCCGAGGTCAGGGCATCGAAGACGTCGGCCAGGGCGCAGATGCGGCCCTCGATGGGGATGTCCCCGCCGGCGAGACCCTTGGGATAGCCGCTGCCGTCCCACTTTTCGTGGTGGCTGAGCGCTATGGAGCGCGCCATCCGCATCGACTTCGAATCGTGCTGGCCAATGATTTCGGCACCGATCTCGGGGTGGCGGCGCATGATTTCCCACTCCTGGGCGTCGAGACGCCCGGGCTTGAGCAGGATGCTGTCGGGGATGCCGATCTTGCCCACGTCGTGCATGGGGCTGGCCTGCAGTATCATTTCGGCCCTGCCTTCGTCGAGCCCGGCGGCCAGGGCCAGCAGCCGGCAGCCCTTGCTTATGCGGATGATGTGCATGCCGGTTTCGTTGTCGCGGTATTCGGTGGCCCGGCCCAGGCGGTGAATGATCTGCAGCCGCGTCTCCTCCAGCTCTACGGTGCGCATCCGCACCTTGGCCTCGAGGATCTCGGCCTGCCGGCCGCGTTCGTTGTAAAGCCCGCGCACCTCCAGCATGTTGCGGATGCGGTTCAGCACCTCTTCCTGGTCCAGGGGCTTGTTGAGGAAATCCTTGGCACCTTCGCGCAAGGCCCGCATCCGGGTTTCGCTGTCGGTCTGGGCCGTCAGTACCAGGATGGGCAGGTAGTCGTCGGCAACCAGTTCGGCCAATTTGGCCATCACTTCGAAGCCGTCCATCTTGGGCATGCGGATGTCGAGCAGGATCAGATCGAAATTCCACTCGCGAAAGAGCGTCGCGACCTGGGTGGGATCG
>JASLXG010000002.1 GCA_030740435.1 Alphaproteobacteria bacterium
GCGAAGAAGGCGGAATGCGAGATCGAGAGCTGGCCGCCATAGCCCACCAGCAGGCAAAGCCCGACCGCCACCAGGGCGTAAAGCGCCACGAAATTGAGCACGTTGAGATAGAAGTCGTCGCCCAGAACCAGCGGGATCAACAGCACCACCGCCGCCACCAGGGGCCAGGCCAGGCGGTTCCAGTCGGCCCGGGCAAGACGCGCCAGCATCACTTCAGCCCCGCCAGCAGGTCCGAGACATCGGACGCCTTTTCCAGCTCGCCGACGCTCTCGATCAAACCGTCGATGGCGGCGGCGGCAGGCGGCCGGGCCGCGAAGGCGGCACACTTGCGCAGCTTCTCGGCGCAGTCGGCAAAGCTCAGCGGGTTGGCCGGATTGCCCAGCGGAAATTCGGCTTCCATGGTGATCGGGGCGCCGCTCTCGGCCTTGATCTCGAGCCGCGTGCGGCCGAGCACGGTAGCGGTGTCCATGGCCACGTCGGCAACCACCTCGATGCGCTTCGACAAGGCCCGGATTTCGGCGTCGGCGATGACTTCGGGAGCCAACTCAGTGAGGAAAAAGTCGCCCCGAATGAGGGTGGCGGCGACATTGAAGGGCAGCGAGAACTGGGCCGCGGTGGTCGAATAGGGATCCGCCATGTCCTCGATGTGGGCGCCGACCAAGCCGTGGACACCGGGATTGACGGTGACGGTTGCGCCCGCGATGGGTTCGTTGCCCTTGGGGCCGAGCCCCTTGGGGCCGAGCCCCTGTTCGGCCCGGTAGCGCTGGACGAGCTCGAGCGCCGGGTGGCAGCAGCGGCAGGCCGAATAGGGTTTGACGGAAAGCTCCTCGCCGAGAAAGTATTCGCCCAGACCCTCGGTAAGCGGGGCCATGATGGGGTCGGGCTCGAAGGCGTTGAAGAACCCCATGCGGCCGAACAGAAAATCTTCGCTGCCCGTGCTGCCGCGCTCGGCCAACAGCGCCGCGACCAGGGCCGCCTGGGCCACGTTGCCCTGCTGCAAGGGCAGCGCAAAGGCGCCGTCCAGCGCCGACTGGCCTTCGCCCTGGACCGAGGCGTAGGCGATGCCCAGGGCATGCTGGGTCTGCTCGACGTCGAGGCCCAGCACCCGCGCCGCGGCGGCGGTGGGGCCGAAGATCTTGAACAGGTTATAGCGCCCCGAGATCATGGCGTTGACCCGGGTGGCGCGGCCCAAGCGGATGATCAGGTCCTGGGCCAGGGCGAGCGCGGTGATGAAGTCGCGACCTGGAAGGCCACCGCGCGCCTCGGCCAGGGCCAGCAGCAGGGGCACGGCGGAAGCCGAGGGATGTACCGGCTGGTCGTCGATGCAGTCGTCGATCTCCAGCACCCTGGCCAGCACGCCGTTGCACCAGGCCGCCAGCGGTGCCGGCAGGCGGAGGTCCTGACCCACAACACGAGCCTCGGCCTTGCCGCCCCAGCCGGCGGCCAGCTCGATGACCGCGCCCACCGCCGGCACGGAGGTACCGGCCAGCATGGCGCCGATGGTGTCCAGCGTCGCCCGTTTGGCGTTGTCGACGGCACCAGCACCGAGATCCTCGAAGCGGACCCCGGCGACGTGTTCGGCCAGGCGCCGGGACAGGCCTTGGCCTTGGTCCTCAGTCACCCAGCACCTCCTCGTCGTCGAAGCCCTCGGCGCGGCGCGCGCCCATGATGCCGCGGGGCATGAACAAGAGCACGTTGATGATGACGACGAAGGTGATCAATTCCTTGACGGCGTTGGAGACGTAGGTGGCGGCCAGCGATTCCAGCAGCGCGAAGACCAGGCCGCCGATCACCGCGCCGACGATGCTGCCCATGCCGCCCAGCATGGCGGCCGAGAAACCCTTGATGGCCAGCAGCATGCCGCCGGCATAGTCGATCATGATCAGCGGCGTCATGATGATGCCGGCGATGCAGCCCAAGGCGGCGCTCATGACGAAGGAAAGCCTGACCATGTTGGCGGCGCCGATGCCCAAAAGCTCGGCTGCGCGCCGGTCGACGGCGCAGGCCTTCATGGCCTTGCCGTAGATGGAGAACTGGAAAAATGCGGTCAAGGCGCCGATGACGATCACCGCGATGCCGATGATCCACAGCGACTGCGGCGCGATGAAGGCGCCGGCGAAGGCGATGGGCTCGTCGCCCGAGAAGGGCGCGAAGCGGTGGATGTCGGCGTCCCAGATGTGCTGGGCCGAGCCCGAGATGAATAGCGAGGCGCCGATGGTGATGATCAGCACCGAAATCAGCGAGGTGTTGGAGCCCGGCCGGAAGGAAACCCGCATCAGGGCCAGGCCGGCCAGCATGGTCAACAGCAGCGTGGCCGGGATGGCGGCCAATAGCGGCCAGTTGTGGTCGCCATAAAGGCTGACCATGATCATGCCGCCCAGCATGACGAACTCGCCCTGGGCGAAATTGATGATGTTGGTGGCGTTGTAGACCAGCGCCACGCCGACGGCGACGAAGGCGTACATGGCGCCGACGGAGAGGGCGGCGAACAGGGCCTGAAGCAGATCGGCCAACATACCGCCGCCCCCTTACCGTTTTAAGCTGGCTACTTCAACAGCTTCCAGGCGCCGCCCTGGGCCTGGTACATGACCAGGTTATCCTTGCTCAGGCCGCCGTGGTCGGAGGCCGAATAGTTGAAGACGCCCGAAATGCCGACATAGTTCTGCGTCTGCTCGATGGCGGCCCGCAGTTTGGCCTTGTCGGGGCCGCTTTTCTTCAGGGCCGCGATGAGGATGTTGAAGGCATCGAAGGCGGCGGCACCGAACTGGTTGGCGTCCTTGCCGAACTTGGCCTTGTAGGCCTTGCGGTAGCCCTGGATCACGGCCTTCTGGGGGTCGCTGTCAGACAGCGTCTCGGCGCCGTAGAACTTGGCCGAGGCGGTGATGGTGCCTTCGGAGTTCTTGCCCGTGGCCTTGAGGTAACCCTTCGAAAGACTGGCATGGCCATGATAGAGCGGCAGCTTGAGGCCGATCTGGCGGTAGTTCATGGTCATGATGACCGGGGCGCGGCGGGCCGACCAGTTGACCACGGCCTGGGCGTCGGTCTTCTTGATGCGATTGAGCATCGGCGTGATGTCGGCGTCCTCCATGGTGAAGCGGTCCTCGAACACGACTTTGACGCCGTAGTTCGGGCTTTGCTTGATGAACTGGTCGTGGCCGCCCGAGCCGTAGCCGTCCTGGGTGGTGACCAGCGCGATTTTGGAGATGCCGTTGGCCTTCATGTGCTGCAGCAGCTTGTCGACCACGACGCCGTCGCCGGCCGGGGTCTTGAAGACGAATTTGCGCACCGGCACCACGATGGCGTCGGTCGAGGCCGGGATGATGGTGGGTACGCCGGCTTTTTCCACGATCGGGATGATGGGCAGCGCCACCCAGCTCGCCGAGATGCCCAAAATCGCCGTTACCTTGTCCTTCTGAATCAGGCGCTTGATCAGGCGCACGGCCACGTCGGGCTTGGCCTCGGTGTCGTAGAAGATGAATTCCAGCGGCCGGCCGTTGATGCCGCCGGCGGCGTTGACCTCGTCGCGCATCATCTCGATGGTGTTCTTCTCGGCCCCGCCGACGAAGGCGCCGTGGCCGCTGAGCAAGAGCGGCGAGCCGATGCGGATGGGCTCTGCCGCGCCTGCCTTGCCCGCCATGCCGGCGGCCAATCCGGCGGCCAGCGCTAGTCCAATGACTCCACTGAGAAACGATTTCTTCATGGTGCTCTCCTTTAGTTGCCTCCCCTGTGCCGGCTCAGGGCCCAGACGTTCTTTGACGCCTTGGGCACCGCCGGCGGGGCGTTAGTCGGACGTGGTGGCGGGCACTGCCTCGTCGCCAGCACCGAACAAGCCGCCGGTGATGATGCCGAGCAATACCTCGCCAAGTTCTTCGAGCCCGAGCGGCCCGTCTTCGCGATACCAGTGATAGAGCGAGTTCATCATGCCGATGATGCCGAGCGAGAGCACGGTGGGGCTTTGCCCCGATATGCGCCCGCTCGACAGCAATGCATCGAGGCACGAGGTGTAGAGATTGAGAATATCGCGCTCCTTTTGCGTGATGGATCCCAGCTTCTGGCTCTCGATGTGAACCTTGTCCTCGACCAGGATCTTGATGTCGCTGCGCCGCGCCCCGATGACGTCGATGTGGGTGCGCAGCATCGAGCGCAGCCCGGCCTCGGGACCCTGGGCCCGGGTCATGCAACTCAGCAGCGCCTGGTAAAAATCGTTGGAGAACTGCTCGAGAATGGTGATGAGCAGATCCTCCTTGTTTTCGAAGTGGTAATAGAGCGTCGCCTGGGTGATGCCGGCGCGCCTGGCAATCTCACGCATCGAGGCCTTCTGATAGCCCCGTTCGGCAAACACCTCGCGGGCCGCTTCGAGGATTTCGTCGCGCCTCTCTTCCGGTGGCAGCCGTGTCGTGACGCGCGCCTGCGTGGCCATGCAAAATCCCCCCGTTGGCCCCAACAATTACTGAACGCTCGTTTAATTGTCAAGGTGCCTCGGCACCTTTTTGTTTATATAGTGCGGTATTTGAGGGTATATTGGTATTGAAATTTAATGAATGTTCTGTAAGCTAAGGTGCCAGGAGGAACCATGGATTTCAGCCCCAGCGCGGAACAAACCTTGCTCAGCGACACGGCGCGGCGCTTCCTCGAGGTGGAACTGGGCGAAGACGCCGAGCGCTATGGCGATGCGCCCATGCCTACGCAGGTGCTGCGCGATCTCTTGCAAAGCATCGCGCCGCTGGGCTACCTGGGCTCGCGCATAGCCGAGGCCGAGGGTGGCCGGGGTCTCGACTTCGTTTCCGTCATGCTGCTCTACGAAGAACTCTTCCGCATCTTCCCCAGCCTCGGCGCCGCCGCCTTCGTCAACGACGTGGTGGGCTTCGCCATCCAGCGCGACGGCAGCGACGAACAGCGCGAAAAGTACCTGCCCGGCCTGATCTCCGGCGAACTCATCGCCTGCCAGGCAGCCACGGAACCCGAAGTCGGCTCCAACGTGGCGGCCATCCGCATGAAGGCGGTGCGCGAAGGTGAGGGTTACCGCCTCAAAGGCCGCAAGGTCTGGATCACCAACGGCCATCACGCCGACATCTGCATCGTCGTGGCCCGCACCGGCGGGGCCGGGGCCAAAGGGCTGAGCCGCCTCATCGTCGAGCGCCAGCCGGCCGGCTTCACCTCGCGTGAGCTGCCGACGCTGGGCCAGCAGGGCTGTTCGACCGCCGAGCTGTTTTTCGACGAAACCGAAATCCCGGCCCACCAGCTTCTGGGCGGCGAAGGCGCGGGCCTGGCCAACACGCTGACCGACTTCGAGGCGACACGCTGCTATGCCGCCATCGGCGCCGTCGGCATCGCATCCGCAGCCCTCGAGGCGGCCACGCGCTATGCCCAGGAACGCCAGCAATGGGGCCGGGCCATCGCCGGCCATCAGCTCGTCCAGGCCCTGATCGCCGACATGGCCACCGAACTAGACGCCGCCCGCCTGCTGACGCTGCGGGCCAGCGACATGGTGGCCCGGGGCGTGCGCTGCGAGGCCGAGGCGGCCATGGCCAAGTACTACGCCACCGAGGCCGGGGTGCGCATCACCTCGAACGCCATCCAGGTCCACGGCGCGCTGGGGCTGAGCCGCGAGCTGCCCATCGAGCGCTATTTCCGCGACGCCCGCATGATGACCATCCCCGACGGCACCAGCCAGATCCAGACCCTGATCATCGGCCGCCAACGCCTCGGCGTGGCCGCCTTCGGGGACGCCGGGGGAGGTTAGCCGTCATTTGTCATCCCCGCGAAAGCGCTAAGGTATGCACACATCTTCGAGTGCCCAGCCACTTGAAGCATGGAGAGTTGACCACAGAGGCACAGAGGCACAGAGGCACAGAGAGGGTTCTCCGCGGGCGCTGTGGCGGAGCCTTCATGAGCCCACGCTTCCCACCGGGGCTCAACCTGAGTTTTGCCAGACGCCGTCCTTCCAAAGCAGGTGCCAAGACACCTCATTGGCGATCATGCCGACCGGACAACCAGCGCAATTAGACTCTTACGAAATCTCTGTGCCTCTGTGCCTCTGTGCCTCTGTGGTGAATCTACAGGGCTTTTCCATCGCCCAGCCGGTGCCGGGCATAACCGCAACGTCAACCACACGATGCGTGCATCCCTCAGCCATCAAGGGGGAGGGATTGGACCGCCATCCCTCAGGCATCCGGCTCTTCCTCCAGTTCGTCGATAAAGCCCTCGATGACGGCCAGGCCGCGCGACCAGAAGGTGGGATCGGAGGCGTCCAGGCCGAAAGGCGCCAAGAGCTCCTTGTGGCGCAAGGTGCCGCCAGCCCGCAGCATGGCGAAGTATTTTTCCTCGAAGCCCGCCGCCGTGTCCTGGTAGGCGGCGTAAAGCGAATTCACCAGGCAGACGCCAAAGGCATAGGCATAGACATAAAAGGGCGAATGCAGAAAGTGCGGCACGTAGCTCCAGTAATGACGGTAATCATCGTCGAAGTGAAAGGCCGGGCCCAGGCTTTGGCGCTGCACGCCGAGCCAGATCTGGCCCAATTCCTCGGCCGTCAGCTCGCCCTCGGGCCGGCGCGCGTGGAGCTCGCGTTCGAACTCGTAAAAGGCGATCTGGCGCACCACCGTGTTGAGCATGTCCTCGACCTTGCCGGCGATCATGATGCGGCGGCGGGCAGCGTCATCCTCGCCATCCAGCAGCGCCCGGAAGGTGAGCTGTTCGCCGAAGACGCTGGCGGTTTCGGCCAGGGTGAGCGGCGTATCGGCCAGCAGCGCCCCCTGGCCGGCCGCCAGCACCTGGTGCACGCCGTGGCCGAGTTCGTGGGCCAGCGTCATGACGTCGCGCACCCGGCCCTGGTAGTTGAGAAGTAGATAGGGGTGCACGCTGGGCACCGTGGGGTGGGCGAAGGCGCCGGGTGCCTTGCCCGGACGGAGGCTGGCGTCGATCCAGGCGTTGTCGAAAAAGCGCCGGCCGATGTCGGCGAGCTCGGGCGAGAAGGCGCCGTAGGCGGCCAGCACGATATCGCGGGCCTCGTTCCAGGGGATGGTGCGGTCGTCGTCCTCCGGGAGCGGCGCGTTGCGGTCCCAGTAATCGAGCTTGTCCTGCCCCAGCCAGGCCGCCTTGTGGGCGTAGTAGCGGTGCGAGAGCCGGGGATGGGCCTGGCGCACGGCGTCGACCAGGGCCTCCACCACCTCGGGCTCGACCTGGTTGGCCAGGTGGCGGGGCTGGGCCGGCAGCTCATAGCCCCGCCAGCGGTCCTCGATCTCCTTGTCCTTGGCCAGGGTGTTGGTGATCAGCGTCAAGAGCGCGCTCTCGCCTTCCAGCACCCGGGCGATTTCCTTGGCGGCGCCGCGTCGGCGCTCGCCGTCGGGATCGCTGAGGCCGTGCAGCGCCTGTTCCAGGGCCACGCTCTTGCCCTCGATCTCGAAGCTGAGCCCGGCCATGGTCTGGTCGAAGAGCCGCACCCAGGCGGCCCGCCCGGCGACGTCTTTTTCGTGCAGCAGCGTCTCCAGCCCGTCTTCCAGCTGGTAGGGCCGGAAGACGCGCAGGTCGCGCAGCCAGGGGGCGTAATGGGCCAGCCCGGTCGAGGCTTCGAGCTTGGCGGCCAAGTCGTCTTCTTCCAGCCGGTTGAGCTCGAGGCCGAAGAAAATTAGCTCGGTGGTGATGGCGTTGACGCGTTCCTGGGTGTTCTGGAAGAAGCGGCCGATCTCGGGGTCGGTGACGTTGCCGGCATGTAGCAAACCGGCAAAGCTCATGACCCGGCCCAGGATCTCGGAAAGCTCCTCGTAGGCGGCGATGGCGGCGCCCAGGTCGTCGACCGAGAGCTCGGCGATGCGGCCCCGGTAGCGCTCGGCGAATTGGCCGGCCGCGGCGTTGGCGGCCTCGAGGTCGGCGCCCAGCTCCTCGGCATCGGCGCCGGCATAGAGATCGCCGAGGGCCCATTCGGGCAGCTGGCCAAGGTCGTCGGCAACCGCATCCGCCATTCTCGTGCGCCCCATCAGACCAGCAGGAAATGCCCGTGGGCGGCGGCGATGGGCTTGGCCCGATCGTCCTGCCAGGCCTCGACGCGGACGTTGGCGACGCGGCGGCCCTGCTTGGTGATCAGGCCCTGGGCGAAGGTGTCGCGGGTGCGGCCCGAGCGCAGGTACTCGACGGAGATGTTGATGGTCTTGGGCACCCCGGCGGTATCGGTTTCCCAGATCAGCGCCATCAGGGCGGCATTTTCCAAGAGCGCGCTGATGGTGCCGCCGTGCAGTGCCGGCAGGATGGGGTTGCCCACCAGGTGCTTCTGGAAGGGCATGGCGCAAACCAGGCCGTCGTCGGCCAGTTCGACCTCGAAGCCCATGAACTCGGCGTAGGGAATGACGCCGGAAAGCTGGGCCGCATGGCCGCTCTGCTTGGCCGCCCGGATGATCTCGATGAAGGTCATGCCCCCTTCCCCATGGCGGCCTGCCGGGGCCAGTTGCCGGCCGACGAGCCGGCCGAGCCCAGCATGAAGGTGGAGACGCTGGTGGCCACCGGATCGGCCTTGTCGTCGTGGAAGGCGAGCGCCCGCACGAAGGCGATCGAGCGGGTCAGCTTGTAACAATGCGCGTTGGCCAAGAGGTCGTGCTCGGGCGTCGCCGGCTTGAGGTAGTCGATGCGCAGGTCCAGGGTGGCGATGGGGATGATCTCGGCCACCGCCGAGAACACCGATAGGCCCGAGACGGTGTCGATGAACGAGCTGATGACGCCGCCGTGCAAGACGCCCGTATCGGGATTGCCGACCAGGCGCTGGTCGTAGGGCAGCCTCATGGTGCAGCGCCCCTCCGAGATCTCGGTCATCTCGAGCCCCAGCGCCACGTTATGGGCGACGGCGCTGGTCAGACGCTGTCCCACCTCGATGTCAATTTCGAACTTTGGCACTATTTTCCTCTACCTCTTGCCCTCGTCAGACCCCGTGGTAGTCGCGGTACCATTCGACGAAACGCGGCACGCCCACGTCGATGGGCGTGGTCGGCTGGTATCCCAGGTCCTGTTGGATGGCACTGATGTCGGCGTAGGTCTCCTTGACGTCGCCCGGCTGCATGGGCTCGAGTTGGCGTTCGGCGCGCTGCCCGATGGCCTCTTCCAAGACCTCGATCAGGCGCAGCAGCGGCTCGGAGCGGTGGTTGCCGATGTTGTAGAGCCGCCAGGGCGGCGCCTCACCATCGGCCGGCGGATTGTCGAGCGCTCGCACGGTGCCGTCGACGATGTCGTCGACATAGGTAAAATCGCGCCTCATGTCGCCGTGGTTGAAAACCTGGATGGGCCGGCCCTCGTAAATCGCCTTGGTGAAGATGAAAAGCGCCATGTCGGGCCGGCCCCAGGGGCCGTAGACCGTGAAATAGCGCAATCCCGTCATCGGCAAGCGGTAAAGATGGCTATAGCTATGGCCCATCAGCTCGTCGGCCCGCTTGGTCGCGGCATACATCGAGGCCGGCGTGTCGACGCGGTCCTCGACGGCGAAGGGCAGCTTGGTGTTGCCGCCGTAGACCGAGGATGAGCTGGCATAGACCAGGTGCTCGAAGCCCTCGGTCTGGCGGCAAAGCTCGAGAATGACCAACTGGCCGACCAGGTTGGTCTGCACGTAGGCCATGGGGTTCTCGAGCGAATAACGCACTCCGGCCTGGGCTGCCAGATGCACGACGCGGCGGAAGGGGCCGTGTTGGCGGGCCGCCGCGAATACCGCGTCCTGATCGGCCAGATTGGCCCGCACCATGGTGAAATTGGGCTGGTCCGTCAGCCGGGCAGCCCGCGCCTCTTTCAGCGCCGGATCGTAATAGGCGTTGAAGTCGTCGAGTCCGACCACGCGATCGCCGCGCGCCAGCAAGGCCTCAGAGAGCGCCGATCCGATGAAGCCGGCCGCGCCGGTGACGAGAATGTTCATAACGCGTTGTCTCGGTGAGAAGCGATGTGCCGCCATCGGCGGCAGGCTGCGAACGGCGCAAACATAGTGCCACGAAGGCACTTAATCACGCCCTTTTCCGCTGGTGCCGATTGGCGGCTTTTGACGATGCATAAGAAATGTCCTATATCGGGACAACAGTCCGGATGGCTGAGCCCGAGTTGCACTCCGGCGTCCGGGGAAACGGAGCGGCATGGTGCAGACCATCTTGATCGTCCAGGACGACCCGGCCCAAAACCGCTATCTCCAGGAGATCGTCGGCCGCCAGGGCTATCGCACCATCGCCGTGGACGACGGCCAAGAGGCCGTCGAGCTCTTGCTGCAGAGCCGCGGCGAGGCCGTCGATCTGGTGCTGCTGGATCTGGTCATGCCCCGTGTCGACAGTCTCGAGGTGCTGCGCCAAGTCCACCCGGAACGGCCTGATCTGCCCATCGTGGTGCTGACAATAAAGGGCGGCATCGACACCGTGGTCGAGGTGATGCGCGCCGGCGCCGCCGATTTCCTGGTCAAACCGGCGTCACCCGAGCGCCTGCAGGTAACCATCGAGAACGCCATCAAGGTAACCGCGCTCACGGACCAGGTGTCGCGCCTGACGCGCCGCGCCGAGGGCAGCCTCGGCTTCGCCGACATGGTGGCCGAGAGCCCGGCCATGAGCCGCACCATCGATCTCGCCCGCCGCGCCGCCGCTTCGGCCATCCCCATCCTCATCGAGGGCGAGAGCGGCGTCGGCAAGGAGCTCATGGCCCGCGCCATCCAGGGCTCGAGCGAGCGCGCCGGCCGGCCCTTCGTCGCCGTCAACTGCGGCGCCATCCCGGAGAACCTGGTCGAGAGCATCCTCTTCGGCCACGAAAAGGGAGCCTTCACCGGCGCCGACAGCCGGCACGCGGGAAAATTCCTCGACGCCGACGGCGGCACGCTGTTTCTCGACGAGGTCGGCGAGTTGCGCGGCGATTTGCAGGTCAAGCTGCTGCGGGCGTTGCAGGAAGGCGAGGTCGACCCGGTGGGCGCCAGTAAGCCGGTCAAGATCGATGTACGGCTGATTTCCGCCACCAACCAGGACTTGGCCTCGCTGGTGGCCGAGAAGCGCTTCCGCGAGGATCTCTATTACCGCCTCAACGTCTTTCCCATCCACCTGCCGCCGCTGCGCCAGCGCCCAGGCGACGTGGCACCGCTGGTCGAACGTTTCATCACCAGCTATGCCGCCCAGGAAGGCAAGACACTCCAGGGCATCGACGCCGGCGCCCTCGAGCTACTCGAAGCCCAGTCCTGGCCGGGCAACGTGCGCCAGTTGGAGAACAGCATCTTTCGCGCCGTCGTGCTCAGCGAAGGCGAAATCCTGACGCTGGCCGACTTTCCCCACTTGGCGCCGCCGGCAGCGGCGGGTGAGGCGGGTGAGGCGGGTGAGGCGGGCGCGGGCCCGGCCGCCCTCGATGCGGCCGGCGAGCTCAGGCCGCTGCGAGAGGTCGAGAACGACATGATCATGTTCGCCATCGAACACTGCCGCGGCCGCATGACCGAGGTCGCCCGGCGCCTCGGCATCGGCCGCTCGACGCTTTATCGCAAGGTCCGCGAATTGGGCATCGAGGTCGGCGAAGGCGACTGAGGGGAAGTTGCCAGGCGGGCGTTGCTGCGCTAACTCTTTATCAGCACTTCTTTCCAACATCTGCAGGGGGCCGGGATGTCTCTCGCCGCCGTTTCCCTCGACGACAAGTACAGCCTGCGCTCCGGACGCGTCTTTCTCAACGGCGTCCAAGCCCTGGTGCGGCTGCCCCTCATGCAGCGCTGGCGCGACCAGGCCGAGGGCCTGGAGACGGCGGGTTTCATCTCGGGCTACCGGGGCTCGCCCTTGGGCGGCTACGACCAGGCGCTGTGGCAGGCGCGTGCCTTCCTGGACGAGAACCACGTGCGCTTCCAGCCCGGCCTCAACGAGGACATGGCGGCGACCTCGGTCTGGGGCAGCCAGCAGGTCGGCCTCTTTCCCGGCGCCAAGTACGACGGCGTCTTCGGCATCTGGTACGGCAAGGGCCCTGGCGTCGACCGCTCGGGCGACGCCCTGAAGCACGGCAACATCCACGGCACCTCGCGCCTGGGCGGCGTGCTGGTGATGGCCGGCGACGACCATGGCGCCGGCTCGTCGACGCATGCGCATCAGTCCGACCAGGCCTTCACGGCGGCGCTGATCCCGGTGCTCAACCCGGCCTCGGTGCAGGAATACCTCGACTTCGGCCTCATCGGCTTCGCCATGTCGCGCTTTTCCGGCCTCTGGGTGGGTTTCAAGATGGTGGCCGAGGCGCTGGAAAGCTCGGCCTCGGTGCAGGTCGATCCCGGCCGTGTCGACATTCACTTGCCTGATTTCGAGCTGCCCGAGGGCGGCCTCAACATCCGCTGGCCCGAGGACCGGCTGGAGATCGAAAAGCGGGTGCAGAACCTGAGCCTGCCGGCGGCGCTGACCTTCGCCCGGGCCCAGGGCCTCGACCGGACCGTCATCGACAGCCCGCGCCGCCGCCTGGGCATCGTCGCCACCGGCAAGGCCTACCTCGACGTACGCCAGGCGCTGGGCGACCTGGGCATCGACGAGGGCGTGGCGGCCGAGATCGGCCTCAGCATCTACAAAGTGGGCCTGAGCTGGCCGCTCGACGGCGAAGGTGCGCGCAGCTTCGCCCAGGGCCTGGAGGAAATCCTGGTGGTCGAGGAAAAACGGCCCAATCTCGAGCTCCAGCTCAAGGACAAGCTCTACGACCTCGCCGAAACGGCCCGGCCGCGCGTCGTGGGCAAGTTGGACGAAGCGGGCCGGCCGCTGATCTCGGCCATCGGCGAGCTCTCGCCGGGCCTCGTCGCCCAGGCCATCGCCGGGCGCCTCGAGCGCTTTCACACCAGCCAGCCGATAGCCGAACGCCTCGCCTTCCTTGAACAAAAGCAAGAAGCCCTCGAGAGGGTGCCGGCCGACGTCATCCGCATGCCCTACTTCTGCTCCGGCTGTCCCCACAACACCTCGACCCGGGTGCCCGACGGCAGCTTCGCCATGGCCGGCATCGGCTGCCACACCATGGCGGTGTGGATGAACCGCTCGACCATGACCTATACCCACATGGGCGGCGAGGGCGCCAACTGGATCGGCATGCAGCCCTTTACCGATTCACCCCACGTCTTCCAGAACATGGGCGACGGCACCTACTACCATTCCGGCCTGATGGCCATCCGCGCCTCGGTGGCGGCGGAAAGCCGTATCACCTACAAGATCCTCTTCAACGACGCCGTGGCCATGACCGGCGGCCAGCCCGTCGAGGGCCAGATCACGGTGCCCCAGATCGCCGCCCAGGTTCACGCCGAGGGCATCAAGCGGCTGGTGGTGGTCAGCGACGAGCCCGACAAGTATCCGGCCGGCACGCGCTTTCCGCCGGGCACCGATATCCACCACCGCTCCGCGCTCGACGAAGTGCAGCGCCAGTTGCGCCAGATCGACGGCGTCACGGTGCTGATCTACGACCAGACCTGCGCCGCCGAAAAGCGGCGCCGCCGAAAACGCGGGCTCTTCCCCGATCCGCCCAAGCGGGCCTTCATCAACGAGGCCGTCTGTGAGGGCTGCGGCGATTGCAACGCCGCCTCGAACTGTCTTTCGGTGGAGCCCCTGGAAACCGAATTCGGGCGCAAGCGCAGCATCAACCAATCAAGCTGCAACAAGGATTTTTCCTGCGTTTTGGGTTTCTGCCCGAGCTTCGTCACGGTCCACGGCGGGGCTTTGCGAAAAGCCCTCCCCGGGGGCGGTGCCGAAGCAAGGCCCAGCGACGAGTTGCCCGAGCCCGACCTGCCGGCCCTCGACGACCCTTACGGCGTCATGGTGGCCGGCGTCGGCGGCACTGGCGTCGTTACCATCGGCGCCCTTTTGGGCATGGCGGCGCACCTTGAGGGCAAGGGCGTGACGGTGCTCGACCAGACCGGCCTCAGCCAGAAGGGCGGCGGCGTACTGAGCCACGTGCGCATTGCCGCCAAACCCGACGAGATCCACGCCGTACGCCTGACCGACGGCGGCGCCGATGCCGTGATCGGCTGCGACATGCTGCACACGGCCAGTTTCCAGGCGCTCTCCAAGATGCAGGGCGGCGTGACGCAAGCCGTGGTCAACAGCCAAGTCAGCCCCAGTGCGGCGCACGCGCTCAATCCCGACTTCGAGCTTCATACCGAGGCGCTCGAGGGCATGATCACCAAGGCCACCGGCGACAACCTGGTGGATTTCGTCGATGCCTCGGGCCTGGCCACGGCGCTGATGGGAGACGCCATCGCCACCAACCTCTTCATGCTGGGCTATGCCTACCAGCGCGGCATGGTGCCGCTGAGTGGCGCGGCCATCCAGCGCGCCATCGAACTCAACGGCGTGGCCGTCGAGGGCAACCTCAAAACCTTCCGCTGGGGCCGCACGGCGGCCTTTGACCTCGACCGCGTCGAGGCGGCGGCCCGCCCCACCCAGGCGGCTCGGCCCGAGGCGGCGGCCCGGGATGTCGATAGCCTGGTGGCGCGCCGCGTGGTGGAGCTCACGAAATACCAGGACGCCGCTTACGCCGGGCGCTACAGCGCCTTGGTTGCCGAAATCCAGACCGCCGAGCGCGAGCGCGCCCCGGGTATGGGCGGCCTGGCCGAGGCGGTAGCGCGCAACTATTTCAAGCTGCTGGCCTACAAGGACGAATACGAGGTGGCGCGCCTGCACGCGGACCCTGAGTTCCGGGCCCGCATCGAGCACCAGTTCGAGGGCAGCTACAAGCTGCGATTCCATTTGGCACCGCCGCTGCTGGCGCGCCGCGACCCCCAGACCGGGCGCCTGCAAAAGCGCGAGTACGGCTCCTGGATGATGGGGGCCATGGGCCTGCTGGCCGGCTTCAAGGGGCTGCGCGGCGGCCCCTTCGATATCTTCGGCCGCACCGCTGAGCGGCGCCGCGAACGGGCCCTGATCGTCGAATACGAGGTGCTGCTGCGCGAACTAGCCGCCGGCCTCGACAGCGAAAATCACGCCTTGGCCCGCGAGATCGCGGCGCTGCCCGAAATGATCCGCGGCTTCGGCCACGTCAAGGAAGGCAATATCGTGGACGCCAAGGCCCGCGAGGCCGAGCTGCTGACCCGCTTCCGCGATCCCGGGGCGCGGCAGACGGCGGCGGAGTAGGGGTTAACCGACGCCCAACGCCGATTTGTAAAGCTCCAACAGCGCCTCTTGTTCCTGCAACGTGGGCTGGTCCATCTTGCGCAGGCGAATCACTTGGCGCATGACCTTGGCGTCGAAGCCGGTGCCCTTGGCTTCGGCGTAGACCTCGCGGATGTCGGCGGCCAGGGCCGATTTTTCCTCTTCCAGGCGTTCGATGCGGGTGATGAAGGAACGCAACTGGTCGGCGGCGAAGGCTTCGGTCATGGGGGGCTCCGGTCGGGATGGGGAGGGCGGAACTTAACCAGAGCCGTCCGGCAAATCCAGTCCCATGGCGGTCTCCTCGATCAACATGTCGACGACCTGTTCCAGGGCCTGGCGCTCGTCGGCGCCCAGCTCCGTGGCCTGGGTGAATAGCGCCATCTGGCGCTGGGCGCTGGTGCCGCGAGCGACGATCTGGCGGGCATGTTCGACCTCGGCCACACAGTCCAGGCGTTCGGCGTCCTCGCGCACCAGTTCGATCAGTTCCTCGATCAATTCGCCAAAGGGCACGCGTTCGCCCTTGCCGAAATCGACCATGCTGTCACCGGTGCCGTGACGCTGGGCCAGCCAGCGGTTTTCGTCGATCAGGATGCGCGGGTAGATGCGCCAACGCTGGTTGTTGAGCTTCAAGCGCTTCAGCATGCTGATGATGCAAACATAGAAGGCGGCGATGGTCACGGTGTCGTCGATGCGGGTGCAGACATCGGTCATGCGCATTTCCAGCGTGGGAAACTTGGCGCTGGGGCGCACGTCCCACCAGATCTTGCTGGCCTCGTCGATGACTCCGGCCCGCACCATCTGGTTCACCAGGCGTTCGTATTCGCCATAGCTTTCGAAACGGTCGGGTACACCGGTGCGCGGCAGGCCGTCGAAGACACTTAGACGATACGACATCAACCCGGTATTGACGCCGCGCCAAAACGGCGACGAGGTGCTTAGCGCCAGCAGGTGCGGCAGGAAGTAGCGCACCTGGTTCATCATGTCGATGCGCAGATCCTCGTCCTCGATGCCGATATGTACGTGCATGCCGCAAATCAGCAGGCGCCGGGCCAGGCCCTGCATGCTGCTGGCCAGCATGTGGTAGCGCTCCTTGTCGGTGTGCAGCTGTTCGTTCCACTGGGCGAAGGGGTGGGTGCCGGCGGCGATCAGCGCCAGGCCATGCTTCTTGGCCATTTGCACCACCGTCGAGCGCATCATGACCAAGTCCTGGCGGGCCTCGGCGACGCTGGCGCAGACCCGCGTGCCAATCTCGATCTGGGCTCGCAGGAACTCGGGCATGACCTGCTCCCCCAAGGCCTGCTGGCAGTCCTCCATCAACTCCTTCGGGGGATCGCTGGCCAGGTCCCGGGTGATTGGATCGACCAGCAGGTATTCCTCTTCGATACCCATGGTCAGGCTGGGCTGGGCTGTGGGCATGGTGATCTCCCTGGTAGAGAATCCTATTGTTGGGGCGGCGGCCCTAGCGGGGCCGCCTTGCGTTCAGGTGCCACGCAGGCTTCCGCGCCTTGGGCGCGAGGGCAGCCGGCCTTGCCGGTGGCGCCGGGCGGCGCCCGCTGGGCATGAAGATGGTGTCCATGTCCCCCAAAACCGCTCACTCGCCCGGCGTTTCCCAGGGCTGGCTCTGGCGCACCGTCGTGCGGATGGCCGCGGCCAGGCGGCCGGCCCAGGCCTCGGCCCCGTGGTGGGTGTCGATCAGATCCTGGCGCAATTCGACGATGACGTGGGGAATGCGCTCTGCCGCACCGTGGACGTGGATGCCGTAGCCGGCCGGGTCGAAGCCCGAATAGGGCAGGTTGTCGCCCACCTGGACACCGGCAAAGGCCTCGAAGGCGGCCATCAGTGGCCGGGCCAGACGATCGTCGTCCTTGTAGAGCAGGCCGACCTGCCAGGGCCGCTCGATGCCGTCGAGGATGGGCGTGAAGCTGTGGATGGCAAACAGCGCCGGCAGGGCACGCCGGCGCATGGCATCGAGCTGGCCGCTGACGGCATCATGGTAGGGCACGAACCAGTCGCGCTCGCGCCGGGCCCGTTCGGCGGCATCGATGCCCTGGTTGCCTGGCACCACCACGTGGTCGCTTTCCTCGACGATCGACTGTTGCCCGCCGGGATGGCGGTTGAGGTCGATGAAAAGGCGTGACACGGCCGACAGCACCGCCGGCGCATCGAGGGCGCTGGCCAGGCGGCGGGTGACGTCGGCGGCGCCGATATCGTAGGCGATGTGGCGGGCCAGCGCCGTGGGCTCAAGCCCCAGCCCGCCGCAATCCGCCGGCAGGGTGTTGCTGGCATGATCGCAGGTCAGCAAAAAGCCGGCCCCGCCGCCCGGGTTGAGCACCTCGAAGGGCGGCGGCTGGACGGCCCGCTGGTCGGGCCCAGTGATCTCGCTGGCCATGTCCACGGTTGCACCTTTGCAAGAATGCCGCCCCAAGGGCAAGAATGCCGCCCCAAGTGCAAGAATGCCGCCCCAAGGGCTGGGCGGCTCCGGCGCGGGACCATACGCCGCTCCCGGCCTTGGTGCAACGCCTGGGCCGCGCTATAACCGGGCCATGAACCAGGCCGACCGGGCGCTGCTGCGCCAGCTTTTCGACGCCGCCGTGGCGGCCGTCGCGCCCGCCGTTTGCCTGCCTGGCCACCTGCCCGCCGCCGCCACCGCCGGCGGCGGCCGCACGGTTGTGGTGGGTGCCGGCAAAGCCGCCGCGGCGATGGCCGCGGTGACGGCGGCGGCGCTGCCGGTGGCGGCCGGCCTGGTGGTGACGCGCTACGGCCACGGCGTCGCCGAGACAGGCTCGATCGAGGTCGTCGAGGCGGCCCATCCGGTGCCCGACGCGGCCGGCCGCCGGGCCGCTGGGCGCATGCTGGAGTTGGTTCAGGGCCTGGGGGCCGACGATCAGGTGATTTGCCTCCTGTCGGGCGGCGGCTCGGCGTTGCTGGTGGCGCCGGCGGCGGGGCTGACGCTCGAGGACAAGCAGGCGGTGACCGGGGCGCTGTTGCGCTCGGGGGCTTCGATCGGCGAGATCAACTGCCTGCGCAAGCACCTCTCGGCCCTCAAGGGTGGCCGCCTGGCCACCGCCGCCCATCCCGCCGCCGTCTTGACGCTGGCCATCTCCGACGTGGCCGGCGACGACCCGGCCACAATCGCTTCGGGACCGACGGTGGCCGACCCCACGACCTTCGCCCAGGCCCGGGCGGTGCTGCAAAAGTACGCCATCGAGCCGCCGCCCGCCGTCGCCGCGCACCTGGCGGCGGCCCGGGAAGAAACGCCCAAGGCCCTTGATCCCCGCCTGGTCCGGGCCCGGACGGTGATCGTCGCCGGCGCCGGCTCGGCTCTGGCCGCGGCCGCCCGCCAGGCCGAGGCAGCCGGCTACCAGGCCCGGGTGCTGGGCAACGACATCGAGGGCGACAGCACCACCATCGCGCGTGAGCACGCCCGCCTGGCGCTCGAGGTCCGCGACGCCGGCCAGCGCCTGGCGCTCTTGTCGGGCGGTGAAACCACGGTGACCATACGGGGCTCCGGCCAGGGCGGCCCCAACGCCGAATACGTGCTGGCGCTGGCGCTGGCGCTCGATGGCGCGGCCGGCATCGCCGCGCTGGCGGCCGACAGCGACGGCATCGACGGCAGCGCCGACAACGCCGGTGCGATTTGCCTGCCCGACACGCTGGCGAGGGCTCGGGCCGCCGGCCTCGACGCCGAGGGCCACTTGGCCAACAACGACTCCTATGGTTTTTTCGCGGCCCTGGGCGATCTGGTCATGAGCGGTCCGACGCGCACCAACGTCAACGACTTCCGCGCCATCCTGGTAGCCCCGGAGGGCGGCGGAGGTTAGGATTTCCTATGCGACGCCAGCGTAGCGCCAAGATCATCGCCACCCTCGGCCCGGCCAGTGCCGAGGCCGAGGTGATAGAATCATTGTTCCTGGCCGGCGCCGACGTCTTTCGCCTCAACTTCAGCCACGGCCAGCGCGAGACCCACGTCGCCGCCCACGCCGCCATTCGCGAGCTCGAACGCCGCAGCGGCCGGCCCATCACCATCCTGGCCGATTTGCAGGGCCCCAAGCTGCGCGTCGGCAGCTTCGCCAAGGGCCGGGCCGAGCTGCGGGCCGGCCGGCGTTTCGATCTCGACCTGGGACCGGAGGCGGGCGATGCCAAGCGGGCACCGCTGCCGCATCCCGAGATCTTCGCCGCCCTCGAGGTGGGCACCGAGGTGCTGATCGACGACGGCCGCATCCGGCTCCGCGTCGTCGAGGTGGGCCCCGACCGGGCCCGGACCGAGGTGGTGGCGGGCGGCGAGATTTCCGACCGCAAGGGGGTCAACCTGCCGGCTGCCGTGCTGCCCATCGCGGCGCTGACCGACAAGGACCGCGGCGATCTCCAGATGGCCCTCGATCTCGACGTGGACTGGGTGGCGCTGTCGTTCGTGCAGCGCCCCGAGGACGTCGCCGAGGTGCGCAAGATCATCGCCGGCCGGGCCGGCCTGATGGCCAAGATCGAGAAGCCCTCGGCGCTGGAGCACCTGGAAGACATCATCGACATCGCCGACGGTCTGATGGTGGCGCGCGGCGACCTGGGCGTCGAGTTGCCGGTGGAGGAGGTGCCGGGGCTGCAAAAGCGCATCATCCGGGCCGCCCGGGCGGCCGGCAAGCCGGTGGTGGTGGCGACGCAAATGCTGGAATCCATGGTCCAGGCGGCGACGCCGACGCGGGCCGAGGTCTCCGACGTCGGCACGGCCGTCTACGACGGCGCCGATGCCATGATGCTGTCGGCGGAAACCGCCTCCGGGGCCTATCCGCTCGAGGCCGTGAGCATGATGAACCGGGTCATCGAACAGGTCGAAAGCGACGATCTTTACCGCACCCTGATGGATTCCGAGCACCTGCCGCCCGAGGCCACCGCCGCCGACGCCATCAGCGCCGCCGCCCGCCAGGTCGCCGAGACGTTGCGCGCCAGTGCCATCGTGACCTACACCGGCACCGGCTCGACGGCGCTACGGGCGGCCCGCGAACGCCCCGTCGTGCCCATCCTGGTGCTGACGCCGAAGCTCGATACGGCGCGCCGCCTGGCCGTGGTCTGGGGCGTGCACTGCGTCCAGACCGAGGACACCACCAATTTTACCGATATGGTCGAACGGGCCGGCCGCATCGCGCTGCGCGACAGCTTCGCCGCCGGCGGCGACCGCCTGGTGATCACCGCCGGCGTCCCCTTCGGCACGCCGGGCGCCACCAACGTGCTGCGCATAGCCTGGGTCGAAGAACCGCTGGAACCGGTGTAGGAGTCTTGTGCGGCGGTCCCGCAGGGACCGCCTGCGTTCAAGCGCCACGCGGGCTTCCGCGCCTTCGGCGCGTAGGCAGCCGACCTTGACGGGGGCAAGGGCCGGTGCCCGCCGTTCCTTAATTAAGGGGACGCGGACGAATCATTAACTTTTCGCCGCAACGCCTGTTAATGGATCTTAATTAAGGGGACGCGGACGCTCACCGCGAGGGCAGCCGCCGACGCCCCAGTTCCGGGCGGTGCCCGCTTCCCTGGCGCTGAAGGCGGCTCGGAAAGTGGTGACTGTCACCACTTTTTCACCACTTTATTTAGGGCACGATTTTTGTCGGCGGGCACCGCCCCTGGCCACAGCCAGGGCCGGCTGCCGGCGCGCCGAAGGCGCGGAAGCCTGCGTGGCGCTTGAACGCGAGGCGGGCCAAAGGCCCGCCGCCCTAATGCATACTAGGCGACTTCAAGTAATCGCAGCGGTCGGCCGATCTGATCACCACGTCTTGGACCTCGCCGTCGCGGGCGATGGTCAGCGGGATGGCGCTGCCGGCCGGGCCGACGGCCCAGATCTTGCGAAAAAGATCGGCCAGCGAGTGCACGGGCCCGCCGGAAACCTCGAGCACGATGTCGCCGACGCGGACGCCGGCTTGCGCCGCCGGTCCGGTCTCGGCCAGCCCGGCAACCACGAAGTTGTCCTCGTATTCGGTGGTGTACATGCCCAGCCAGGGCTGCGGCAGCTCGTTGACGCGGCCGAACTTGAGCATGTCGTCGAGGATCGGCTGCAACAGGTCGATGGGCACGATCATGTTGCCGTCGTTGCGCACCTCTTCGCCCTGGGCCTGCTGCACAAAGAGCGAGCCGATGCCCTGCAGCCGGCCGTCGCGCCCGATCAGCGCCGCGCCGCCCCAGTTGGGATGCGGCGGCGAGGTGAAAATGGCCTCGTCGAGCACGTATTCCCAATAGCCGGCGAATTCGCGTTTCGAGACCACGTGGGCCTTGAGGGCGTGGCGCCGCCCGCCCTCGCCGGCGACGATGACGGAATCGCCGATCTCCGACTGCCGGGCCGAGCCGATCTCCAGGGCCGGCACGCCGAGGCGGCCCAGCGCCTGCACCAGGCCCAACCCGGTGCCCATGTCATAGCCCACCACATAGGCCGGCGCCGCCACGCCGTCGGCCGTGGTCAGCCACAGACGGTCGGCCTCGGTGATCAGGTAGCCGATGGTCAGGATCAATCCGCTCTCGTCGATGACGACGCCGTTGCCGCCGCGTTCGGTGCCCAGGATCGAGGCCGTGAAAGCGTCTTCCGGAATGTGGGCGCTGACCGCCACCACCGAGCGCAGCGCCTGATCGAGGTCGAAGCCGAGTTCCTCGGGCGCGGGCTGGGCCGCCAGGGGAAATTCCCAGTCGCTTTGTTCGGCCATGATCATCGTCCCCAGACCAAAGAAGGCCAGCGGCAAAAATACTAGCACGAATTCGCCGCCGTCGCGGCCTTCACGATGATTCGGCTTCCACCTCGATCACGATACGCCCGACGGCCTGGCGGGCTTCCAAACAACGCAACGCCTCGGCCGCCCGGTGCAGGGGAAAGCGGTGGGAAATATGGGGCGCGAGCCGGCCCTCTTCGCACCAGGCCAGCAAGCGCCGCATGCCGGCGGCGGCGCGGCGGGGATGGCGTCGCGCCGATTCGCCGGCGCGGATGCCGATTAGGCTGTAGCCCTTGACCAGCGGCAGGTTGGCCTTGAGCGAGGGAATGCCGCCGCTGGCGAAGCCCACCACGAGCAGCCGCCCGTCCCAGGCCATGGTGCGCGATACCACGGCGAACAGCGGGCCGCCCACCGGGTCGACGACGACGTCGGCGCCCGCGCCCTCGGTCAGCTCGAGCAGGCGCTGGCGCAGGTCCTGCCGGCTATGGTTGATGGTCTGGTCGGCGCCCCGGGCCAGGGCCGCGGCCAGGCCCTCGTCGCGCGAGGCCACGGCGACGACCCGGGCGCCCAGCAGCTTGCCCAGCTCGACGGTGGCCAGGCCGACACCGCCGCCGGCGCCTAGTACCACCAGGGTCTCGCCGGGCGCCAGCCCGGCTTTGTCGACCAGGGCGTGATAGGCGGTGCGGGCAGCCACCAGAAAGCACGCCCCCTGGGCCACCGCGAAGGGCCCCGGCAGCGCTTGAACGGCCGAGGCCGCCACCACCAGCTCGGCCGCGAAGCCGGAGAACCTGGTGCCGGCCATGACCTCTTGCCCAACCTGCCATTGGGCCACGCCGGCCCCCACCTCGAGCACCCGGCCGGCCACCTCGAGGCCGGGTGCGAAGGGCAGTTCGGGCTTGTGCTGGTAGAGCCCGCGGGTAACCAGCAGGTCGGGAAAATTGACCCCCGCCGCGCGCACCTCCAGGCGCACCTCGTCGGACTGCAGCGGCTGGCGTGGCAGGTCGGCAAGCTGCAGGCTGTCGGGTCCCTCGAGGCGGTCACAGATCATGGCCCGGTAGGTCGTCGCGCAGCTCATCGCCGGTGCCGGGTTCTTTCGGCTTCAAAAGCGACACCCCTGGGCCAAAGCGCCTCAGCCATTCCCCGGACCCATGGCTCTTGGCCGCGGGCCGCCCGTGGCCCAGTCCAGCAGCTCCACCGTGTGCACCACCGGCAGTGCCGAATGCTGCGAGATCTGCACCAGGCAACCCAGGTTGCCGACGGCCACCACGGCACCGCCGCTGGTTTCCAGGTTGGCCGCCTTGCGCCGGCCCAGGCGCCCGGCCAGTTCCGGCTGCAACATGTTGTAGGTCCCGGCCGAGCCGCAGCAGAGGTGGCCTTCGGGCACCTCGCGAAGCTCGAAACCGGCGGCCCGCAGCAACTGCCGCGGCGGCGCGCTGAGCTTTTGCGCGTGCTGCAGCGAGCAGGCGTCGTGATAGGCCACGGTGAGGTCCGGTTGCGGCACAGCCGGCTTTTCCAGGCCCAGCTCCAACAGCAGCTCGCTGACGTCCAGCGCCAGCCCGGCGATGCGCTCGGCGCGTCCGCGCCAGGCTTCATCGTCGCGGAACATGTGGCCGTAGTCCTTGACCGTGCTGCCACAGCCCGAGGCGTTGATCACCACGGCATCCAGCCCGGCACCTTCGAGCTCGGCCGTCCAGGCGGCGATGGCGCGCCGCGCCCGAGCCCGGGCCTGGTCCTCGCGGCCCAGGTGGAAATCCAACGCCCCGCAACAGCCAGCGGGGCTGATCACCACCTCGCAGCCATGGCGGCGCAAGAGGCGCACCGTGGCCTCGTTGATGGCGGCGCCCAGGACCTGCTGGGCACAGCCCGTGAGCAGCGCCACGCGCTTGCGCCGCTGGCCAAGGGCGGCGAAGACCTGCGGCGTGGCGGCCGGCGAGGGCCCTTGCAGGCGGGCCGGCGCCAGGGCCACCAGGGCGCCCAGCCGGCCCGGCAACAAGGCCGCGATGGGCCGCACCAGCCAGGCCCCGGCCAGGGCCAGGCGAAAGAGCCGCGGGCGCGGCACCAGGTGGGCTATCAGGCTGCGCAGCAGGCGCTCAGAGAGCGGCCGGCGGAAGCTTTGCTCGATGTGGCCGCGGGCCTGGTCGACCAGCCGCAGGTAGTCGACGCCGGAGGGACAGGTGGTCATGCAAGAGAGGCAGGAAAGGCAGCGGTCGACGTGCTTGACGGTGGCGGCCGGGGCCGGTTCCCCGGTCTCCAGCATCTCCTTGATCTGCCAGATGCGGCCGCGCGGCGAATCGAGCTCGTCGCCCAGGATGACGTAGCTCGGGCAGGTCGCCGTGCAAAAGCCGCAGTGCACGCATTTGCGCAAGATGTCGTTGGCCGCAGCGATGTCGGGATCGAGCAGGCTGGTAGTGGTGAAGCGGGTTTCCATGAGGCGGCCTCAGACCCCCCGGTAAAGCCGGCCGGGGTTGAGGATGCCGCGGGGGTCGAAGGCCTGTTTGAGGCGCCCGGTGAGCGCCGCCAGGGCGGGCGGCTGGGGCGTGAAGACGCCGAGCTCTGCCCGCTGCTCGGCCGGCGCCCGCATCAGCGTGGCGTTGCCGCGCCCGGCCACGGCCGCCCACACGGCCTCGCTGCCGGGCTCATGGGCCGGCAGCTCGAGCCAGACCAGGCCGCCGCCCCAATCGTAGATCACCTCGGCGGCGTTCTGGCCGGTGGCGCCGAGGATGCGCTCCACCGTCCGGGCGCCCTCGCCCGGCGCCACCGAGAGCCGCCAGAGCACGCTGTCGCCGCCGCCCAGCAACGCCACCTCGCCCACTTCGCGCCAAAGGGTGGCCGAATTGGTGCTGTGCAGCTCCTCCACCGGGCCAAAGGCGAAAAACTCGTCACGCAGCGCCCGGCAGCGCTGCGCCAGCGAAGGCCCCGGCCCCTCGAGGCGCAGCGCCGTCACGGCGCCGCCGGCCCCGGCCACGTAGGAGACCGCCGAGCGCGCCGCCGCCGGGGCCGGCAGGTGGGCCAGGCCGGTGACGTCATGGCTCGAGCCGGCGGCCTGGGCCAGGGCCTCGATGGCGGCGCCGTCGGCCAGGCCGGCGATCAGCACGGTGCGGGTGCGTTCCGGCGCCGGCAGCACCTTCAGCGTCACCTCGGTCATGGCGGCCAAGGTGCCGAAGGAGCCGGCCAGCAGCTTCGACATGTCGTAGCCGGTGACGTTCTTGACCACCTGGCCGCCCGACTTGAAAGCCTCGCCCCGGCCGCTGACGCCGTGCACGCCGAGGAAATGATCGCGCGCCGCACCGCGGGCGATGCGCCTGGGCCCGGAAAGGTTGCAGGCCAGCACGCCGCCGATGGTGGCGCCGGCCTCGGCCGAGCCACCCAGCAGCGCGGCATAGGAGGGCGGCTCGAAGGCGAGCTGCTGGTTCTCGGCCGCCAGCAGCTCTTCGATCTCGGCCAGCGGCGTGCCGGCGCCGGCGCTGAGCACCAATTCCTCTGGCTCGTAAAGCGAGACGCCGGAAAGCGCCGCCAGGTCGAGGCGCGGCAAATCCCCCAGCGGCCGGCCCCAAGCCGCTTTGCTGCCCAGGCCACGAACTTCCAGCGCCCTGGTCTCGGCCGCCGCCCAGGCCAGCAGCTCCAACACCTGGCCGGCATCCGAGGGGGAGAAATTCTCGGCCATGCCTGCCTCAGAAACGCGGCAGGTCGGGAAACGGCAGCTGGCCCCGGTGGACGTGCATGTGGCCCAGTTCGGCACAGCCCCGCACGGTGGGGAAGACCTTGCCCGGGTTGAGCAGGCCGTCGGGGTCGAAGGCGCACTTGACGCGCTGCTGCTGCTCGAGATCTTGGTCCGTGAACATGGCGCCCATGAGGTCGCGTTTCTCGACGCCGACGCCGTGCTCGCCGGTCAGCACGCCGCCCACTTCGACGCAGAGCTTGAGGATCTCGGAGCCGAAGTCCTCGGCCCGCTCGAGCTCGCCGGGCTGGTTGGCGTCGTAGAGTATCAGCGGGTGCAAATTGCCGTCGCCGGCGTGGAAGACGTTGGCCACGCGCAAGCCGAAACGGGCCGAAAGCTCGCCGATGCGGCGCAGCACTTGGGGCAATTGGTGGCGCGGAATGGTGCCGTCCATGCAGTAATAGTCGGGACTGAGGCGGCCGATGGCGGGAAAGGCCGCCTTGCGCCCGGCCCAGAAGCGCAAGCGCTCCTCTTCCGAGGTCGAGGCCCGCACCGTCACGGCGCCCGCGGCCCGGGCGATCTCGGCCACCCGGATGGCCAGGTGTTCGACCTCGGAGGCCGAGCCGTCGAGTTCGACGATAAGCAGCGCCTCGACATCCAGGGGATAGCCGGCCTGGCAGAAGGCCTCGGCCGCCCGGGTGGCGTTTTTGTCCATCATCTCCATGCCGCCGGGAATGATGCCGGCGGCGATGACCTTGCTGACGCATTCGCCGCCGGCCTCGATGGTGGCAAAGCCGATGAGCAGCGCCTGGGCCGTCTCGGGCTTCTTGAGGATGCGCACGGTAACCTCGGTGATGACGCCGAGCAGCCCTTCGGACCCCGTCATCAGGCCCAACAGATCGTAGCCCTCGGCCTCCAGGTGGCGCCCGCCCAGGCGCACCGTCTCGCCGCTCAGCAGCACCACCTCGAGACCCAGGATGTTGTTGGTCGTGACGCCGTATTTCAGGCAATGCACGCCGCCGGCGTTCTCGGCCACGTTGCCGCCGATGGTGCAGGCGACCTGGCTCGAGGGATCGGGGGCGTAATAGAAGCCGGCGTGCTCGACGGCCTGGCTGATGCCCAGGTTGGTGACCCCGGGCTGGGCCACGACGCAGCGGTTGGCGTAGTCGATCTCGAGAATGCGGTTGAACTTGGAAAGCCCCAGCACGATGCCGTCGGCCAGCGGCAGCGCGCCCCCCGAAAGCGAGGTCCCGGCACCGCGCGGCACCACCTTGGCCCGGAAGGCGCGGCATACCCCCAGCACCTCGGCGATCTGGGCGCTGGTCTCGGGCAGCACCACGGCCAGCGGCTTTTGGCGATAGGCGGTGAGGCCGTCGCACTCGTAGACGCCGAGCTCCTCGTCGCGCGCGATGACGCCCTCGCCCGGCACGATGCGGCTGAGCGCCGCCACCAGTTCGTCCTTCTGGGCCATGACCTCGGCATCGGGCTCGGGCATGCGCATCAGGGTCCCCCTTGGCTGCAACGTATTCAGCCTAGAGATTTAGCACTTGGCGCCCGGCCGACCAACCGCCCAAACAAAAACCGCGCCCGAATGGACGCGGCCAAACGAAAGGGCCCCCGCGGGGCCCCCGAGGGACGATGTTAGCCTTGGCGCGCCTTGAAGCGGCGGTTGACCTTGTTGATCACGTAGACGCGGCCCTTGCGCCGCACCACGCGGCAGGCCTGGTGGCGCTTCTTGACCGACTTGAGGGAATTCACGACCTTCATGACACTCGTCCGTTCATTTCCCGGCGGCGCTCCCGGGCGGGCCGAACCATAGGGGCGGCGTGGTGCACTGTCAATGCGCGGCTAGGCTTCCTTGCGGGCGTAAAAGCGGTAGACCTTGACCTCGCCCGAGCTCAGGGCGGCGATGCGGTGGAGCCAGAATTCGGCCTCGCGCACGGCCCATTCCTCGAGTTCGGGATTGCCCTTGAAGGTCTTCAGCGCTTCGGTGAAGCCGAGAAAGCCTTGCAGCACGTAGCCGCGCTGTTTTTCGCTGATGTCCTCGGCCACCCGCACCTCGAAGTTCATGCTCTCGAGTTTGCTGCGAAAACGGCCGACGTCCCAAAGCCGGGGCCGGCGTGGCTCGAAGCGCGACCACAACGCCACGGCGGGGCTCTCGGCCTGGCCTTCTTCGCCATTTTCGCCCTTGCCCTCGGCCGCCATGTAGTCCGTCATCATCAACTGGCCGCCGGGCTTCATGATGATTTCCATGGTTTCCAAGAGCGTATCCTTGTCGGCGACGGTGAACAGCGCATCCTTGGAAAACACCGCGTGGATGGAGTTTTCCCGGATGCCGACGTCGGCGAAGGCATCGAGGTCGCAGACCTCGATCGGTGCTTTTTTGGCCAGCGCCCCCATCTTCGAGATCTTCATGGCCGCCGCCGCCAGTTCCTCGTCCTCGTCGTAGCCGTTGACCCAGGCCCCGGTCTCGCGGGTGATGGTGCGGGTCGAGCCGCCCAGGCCGGCGCCGATATCGACCACCGACATGTTTTCGTTGAGCGCCAGCGGCCTGATCATGTCCTTGACCACGTCGAGGCCGCCGGGCTTGGTGAATTCCTCGCCCCAGATGGCCTGGGCGACCTTGAGCCTGGGCTCGGGCCAGCCCTTGGGCGGGGCGTAGGGCTCGGGTCCTCGATGTGCGATGGAGAAGTCGGTATTCGTCGAATGTGAAATGCCGTCGCCGTCGCCGTGTCAGCCGTTCGTCGGCAAATGGGATCTCTGGAATTTCTGCCAGCCACTTGCGATTCACGGCATGACGCAGGAGCTGACGAAGGACCGTGTTCTCACGATTGACCGTCTGAGGGGTCGGAATCTTCTCGCTCTTGTTCTGCCGCCATGCCAGATATTCGTGAATGGTCGAGCTGTCGAGCGTACTCAGATCGTCGATCTTGCCGAAGAACGGCTCCACGTGACGACGGATCGTTCCATCGTGATATTCGAACTTACCCGTACCCCTGATTAGGTCGAGGTAGCTGTCTTTGAGCTTACCGAAGCTGACTGGCTGAACGCGCTGACCTGACTGTTTTCGGCTGCGAGCCTCTTCAAACCATTGCAAAGCCTTGTCCTCCAATGGTCTTTTGCGGTCAGAGGATGTGGAGCTAGGCGGAAGAGTGATGGTTGGAGGTTATCCCTATGGAAACATCCTCAGCAACACTATCAAGGTCACGAGAGGCATCGTCAGTTCTGTTCGAGGTATGAGCGATGACTCTGGTCAATTTCAGATGGATGCTGCGGTTCAACCTGGAAACAGTGGTGGACCGATCTATGACGAGAACGGCAACATAGTCGGTGTCGTTATATCCCAATTGAACAAAATGAAGGTAGCAAAGGCGATTGGGTCTCTTCCAGAAAATGTGAACTTCGGTATTAAGGCATCCACTGTCAGACAGTTTTTGACCTCTGCTGGACTTCCTACCCGATGGTCGGAACGTTCCAAGTCGATGTCCACCAAGGAACTTGCCAAGATTGCCAGAAACCAGACCGTGATGGTGGTGTGTACTCGGTAGAGTCCACTACTCTAGAATCCCTGTTTTATCGCCTAGAATCAACGACTTAGACTCGACAAAACC
>JASLXG010000003.1 GCA_030740435.1 Alphaproteobacteria bacterium
CCCGGTTTGTAAACGAAATTGTCCAGGGTGACATCGGAATCGGGTCCGATGGTCAGCTTGGTTTCGTCCTTGAAAGTGATTTCCGTCGCACTGGCCGAACCGGTGCTGATCTTTTCGTTTTGGTAAACCTGGTCCTTCAGGGCGATTTTGCGGACCTTGCTTTGCAGCGCCCCGCTGACCTGATTGACCACCTTGCCGGCATTGCCCACGCCGGTCTGCGCAAACGAAATTGTCGGTGACAAGACGAGCGCCAGCCCCATAAGGCTGCTCAGCGCGCGCCAGAAAATTGAGTGGCGCCCAGACACGGTGATCCCTCCCAGATGCTAGCTTCCAGATTCTCAATACACAATTTTGCTTGAAAACACAAACCTTTATGGATTTTTTTTGACTCTTTTCGCCAGCATCTTCGGGAGTTCGAAAAAAGCTGTTGTACCCGGTTTCGCACTCCAAAATAATCGATATCATGGGTCGGAAAGGTCATCCAGGCGCAAGATGTTGTGTTTCGCCGCCCGGGTGATTTTGCCGAATCGTACCAGTGTCTACAGAGTCAAGCTGCCGCCCGGCGACAAGACCTCGACCCGGCCGCGCTTGACGGCGGCGGAAAATTCACTGGCGTCGGGGGCCAGCACCGGGAAGGTGGCGAAGTGCATGGGCACCACGATGTCGAGTTCGAGAAACTCGTTGCAGGCCAGGGCGGCGGTCTCCGGTGACATGGTGAAATGGCCACCGATGGGCAACAAGCCGACCGTCGGAGCGTGGATTTTCTGGATCAGGGCCATGTCGGAAAAGACGTCCGTATCGCCGGCATGGTAGACCGCCTGGCCTTCGGCCTTGATGACGAAGCCGGTGCATTCACCGAGGTAGATCGGCATGCCGTCGCGCCGCGTGCTGGAGGAATGCACGGCCCGCACCATGGATATCGAGAGCCCGTCCAGCGTCGCCGTGCCGCCGATGTTCATGCTCAAACAGTTTTCCACGCCCTGGGCCCCGAGCCAGGAGCAGATCTCGGCAATGGCGACCACCTGGGCCCCATGGCGGCCGGCCAGGTCGACGGTGTCGCCGACGTGATCATCGTGGCCATGGCTGACGAGAATCAGGTCGATGTCTTGCAGCGCCTCGACGGCACCCGGCGGCGCCAGCGGATTGGCGCTGAGATAGGGGTCGATCAGCAGGTTCTTGCCGGCCGCCTCGAGGCGTACCGCGGAATGTCCCAGCCATTGGATTTCCATCTCTTTCTCCCTTGTCTGTTCCTGTTAAGCCGCTTGGCCGCGAGTAACAACCCGCCCGGCCACCCGCACCCCCAATTCGCCTCCTATGCTTGGCGCAGCATGATCGCCAACTGGCTCTGGCGAAAGGGCTTCGATTCCTGCCTCGTTCACCTTGCCGCTTTGGGCTTCTCGCCGTTCGGGTCCGCCTCGGGCAGGCGCCAACCGAACGGCAGGGTGGCGCCCTCGGTGATGGCCTGGCTCAGGTCGGTACCCCTGAGCCGGGCGCCGGCCAGATTGGCGCCGGAGAGGTCGCTGCGCATCTCGCCGGTGGTGGTGCCGGAGCGGTCCCGGATTTCGGTTGCGCCCAGCACCGCGTTGCTTAAATCGGCGCCACTGAGGTTGGCCTTGCACAGCCGGCTGCCACTCAGGTCGGCGGCGGAGAGATTGGCGTGTTTGAGGTTGGCTTCGCTGAAATCAACCATCTTCAAGGTACAGCCCGAGAAGTCACAGTTCGCCAACACGGTGCTCTGCATGCTGGCGCCGCTGAGGTCCAGGCCGGCGAAGACGACGTTCGGGAAACTCTGGCCATCGAGCACCGTGCGCTCGCCCTCGGCGCCGAAGCTGTCGACCCACTCGCGATGCCGTTGGATGGTCTGCTGCACGTCCTGGGATAGGTTCTCGACATAGGTCACGACCCGGGCCTGGTCGAGATTGGCGTGATCGAGGTCGACATCGACCAGGATGGTGCCGACGATCTCGGCGCCGCGCAGGTTGGTGCCCTGAACCTTGGCCCCTTGCAACCGGGCGCCGCTGAGATTGGTTTTTTCCAGGTTCGAGCCGCTCAGATCGGCACCTGCCAAATCGGCGCCCATGAGGTTCGAACCGGTCAGGTTGGCGCCCTTGAGGTTAGCGCCGTTCAGCACCGCACCATCGAGATCGGCCTGGGCGATGCTGGCGTTTTCCAGGGCCGCGTCCGAGAGGTCGGCGGCGGCCATGCGCTGGCGCCGCTTGATCAGATCCCCCTTGCCGCCCTCGCCCTTGGATATCTCGCCGCTGGTCAGCAGCAGCGATCCCTTGCGCAGATCGGCACCATCGAGGTTGGCCAGGGTCAAGTTGGCGCCGCGCAACTGGGCGCCGCGCAGATCGGCGCCACTGAGGTTGGCTTCGCGCAGGTCGGCACGTTCCAAGGTGGCGCCGAAGAGGTCGGCCTCGGAAAGGTCGGCCTCTCTGAGGACGCAACGCTGCAGGTCGATGCCGGTCAGGATGGCGCCCTTGAGATTGATGCCGGGCAGTTTGATGCCGGCCAGTACCTGATGGGCCAAATTGGCACGCTGCCCGCCGCGCCGGCCGTGTATCCAAAGCTGGTGCTTCTTGATGATGTCGACGAATTCGGCTGGCGTCATGGTCAGGCCACCATCGGCCTCCTCTATTGGGCAACTTAGCATATCCGCCGCCCAATGGCAGCATTTGGTTCGCGATTCCTATCGCTTTTCTAGTGCTGCCAGGGCCCTGTCGAGTTCCGCCGCCACGGCCAGCCAGTCGCCGGCAGCGGTTTGGCGAAACAGCCGCATGGTCGGGTACCAGGGCGAATCCGGGCGTTCCTCCTGCCAGCGCCAATCGGCCGTGTTGTGCAGCAACAACCAGGTCGGGCAGCCCAGCGCCCCGGCCAGATGGGGCACCGAGGTGTCGGTGCTGATGACCAGGTCGAGCGCCGCCAGCGCCGCCGCGGTGTCGGCGAAGCTTTCCAGGTGCGGTGCCAGATCGACGAAGGCGCCGGTTTCGGCCAGCACTTCGAGGTCAGCTGGCGGCGCCGTGAGGGTGAGGCCGAAAAAGTTCAGCCCAAAGCGGCCGGCCAGCGGCGCCAGCAGCTCGACCGGGCAGGTCCGCAGGCGGTTGACCGGGTTTTCGGCATTGCCCGACCAGCAAAGCCCCACCTTGATGCCATCTCCGGCCTTCAGCGCCTGCTCCAGCTTGCCCGCCGCCGGCCGTGGCGGCCAGAGGTAGGGCACCTGCGCGGGGATGCTGTCGAGCGTCGTGGCGAAGATGCCGGGCAGGCTGAGCAGCGGTACGTGGAGATCGAAATCGGGCAGCTCGTCGGCCGGCGTCACCACCGCGTCGAGGCCCGGGCAGGTGGCCAGCAGGGCGGCCAGCGAGACCGGTGAGAGCAGCGTCAGCCGTTCCACCCGGGACCGGGCCAGGGCCAGATAACGCACGAACTGCAGCGCGTCGCCGAAGCCCTGCTCGCAGTGCACCAGCAGGTGGCCGGCGAAGGCCCGGCCGTCCCAGGGCGCCGCCGGCGACAGCCGGCTGGGACCGTCGGGACAGTCGAAGCGGTATTCGTAGCCTGGCCAGGCCTCGGCGTACTCGCCGCGGCGCAAGTGGATGAGGGCGACGTTGAAGTGGGCCTCGGGGCGTTCGGGATCGAGCTCGAAGACGCGGTCGTAGGCCGCCAGGCAGTCGGCGTCGCGGCCCTGGCGCTCGAGCGAATCGGCAAGGCGGAAGGCCGCTTCGACGTTGTCGGGCCGGCGCGCCACGGCTTGGCGGAAAAGTGCCTCGCCGCCCTTCAGGTCGTCGGCCTCGAGGCGCAGGCCACCGAGCCGGCAGAGCGCGCGCGCGTCCTCGGGTTGCTCTTCGGCAAGGTCCCGGAAAAGCGCCTCCGCCTGCTCGTGCCGGCCGCTGTCGGCCAGCGTCGCGGCCAGGGCATGGCGGGCGTCGAGGTGGCCGGGATCGGCTGCCATCACGGTTTTCAAATGCCGCTCGGCCTTGGCCAAAAGGCCGGTGTTGGCGGCATGGACGCCGGCGATCAGGTTGGCCACCGGCCGCCCCGGCTCCAGCGCCAGCGCGCGCTCGGCTGCCTGGGCCGCCTGCTCCGGCCGGTCGGCCATCTCGAAAGCCGTGGCCAGCGCCGTCAGGGCGTCGGCCCGGATCTCCTGGGGCGCCCTGTCGGCCTCTTGCATCAGCGCCTGCAAGTCCTCGAAGGCGCCGCGATCCGCCAGCAGCCGGGCCAGTCGGGTCCAGAGATCGGTCAGCGCCACACCGGCCGCCAGGGCGCGCCGGTAAAGGGCCTCGGCGGCGGCGGTCTGGCCGGTCTCCTGCAGCGCCCGGCCGTGGAAGTAAAAGAGTTCGGGCAACGCCTCGGCGTGTTCGCTCAGCGCCGCCAGCAAGGGCAGCGCCGCGCCGTGGTCACCGGCCTCGCTCAGCGCCAGGGCGCGTTCGAAGAGTGCCTGTTGATCGCCGCTCTCTGCCATCGCCGCCAGAATACGGAACCCCACGGGGGTCGCCAAGGGCGGCTCTTCACCTGGGACCCGGAATGGCCTATGAGGGAGAGCAGCGAAAGAAGGGCGGCCATTCAGGGAGCGGACCATGATCTATGAACTCAGGGCCTACACCGTCGTGCCCGGCCGGGCGCCGGACCTCGTCAAGCTTTCAGCCGATGTCGGCCGGCCCATCCGGGGCAACGACTACGGCACCCTCGAGGGCTATTGGCTGAGCGAGTTCGGGCCCCTCAACCAGGTCGTCCATCTCTGGAGCCACGCCGATCTCAACGCCCGCCAAGACGCCCGCGCCCGGCTGGGCCAAAACAAGGCCTGGACCAGCGACTTCATTCCCCAGGCTTTGCCCCTGATCCAGAAGCAGGAAATCAAGCTGATGACGGCGGTCAAGCCGCTGAATGCGCCGACCAGCCAGGGCAACGTCTACGAATACCGCTACTACCGGGCCAAAACCGGCAAGGTCAGGGAATTCGCCGATATCCTGCATGGCGCCTTTCCCGTGCGCGAAAAGTATTCGCCCAACGTCGGCCTCTGGATCAGCGAGGCCGGCCAGCCCAACGGGGTCTCCCATATGTGGGTCTACGAAAGCCTCAATCAGCGCTTCGAGGCGCGCGCTGCCGCCATGCAGGACAAGGAATGGCAGGCGGCGCTGGGACAGGCGGGCCCGCTGCTCGAAGAGATGCATTCGATGATCCTGCTGCCGGTCGGCTTCTCGCCCATGCAGTGAGCGAGCCCCATGCCGCGCATCGAAAAGATCGAATGCTTTTTCCTGCGTTATCCGTACCCTGAGGACATCCGCTATGTCTATTCGGGCGGGCGCTGCGACAACATGGATGCGGCCCTGGTGCGGGTGACCTGCGACAACGGCGAGACCGGCCTGGGCGAAATCACCCACGGCCAGTTCACCTATGAGCCCATCCCCGGCCTGGTGGCCCATTTCGAACGCCTGCTCAAGGGGCATGAGCTGGGCGACATCAACCGGGCCTGGGAGTTGATGTACGGCTCCAGTATTTTCTGGAACCGCGAGGGCCTGGGCATCGGCGTCATGGGCGGTATCGACCTGGCGCTGCATGACGCGCTGGGCAAGACGCTGGGCCTGCCGGTCTGGCAATTGCTCGGCGGCCGGGCCCGCAACGACGTCCGCATCTACGCCAGCAACGGGCTTTTCGACCAAGTAGAGCCGCTCATTGCCGACGCCCGCCGGGCCCAGGCCCGGGGCTTCGACGCCTACAAGATGCGCGTGGTCAGGCCCGAAGCGACGCCGCCGCTGGTGGCGGCCTTTCGCGAGACATTTGCTGACGACCTCGACTTGGCTGTGGATGCCGTGCAGGGCTCGTGCGCCGTGCCCTGGCCGCAGGGCCTGGTCAAGCGCCTGGCCCGGGCCCTCGAGCCCTGCGACCTGATGTGGCTCGAGGAGCCCTGCCGCGTGGAGAACATCGAGGGCTATCGTGAACTCAGGCGGGCCACCAGCCTGACCGTGGCCGGTGCCGAGAGCATCCCCACGGCGCGCGCCTTCAAGCCCTATCTGGAGGCCGAGGCCTTCGGCCTGGTGCAGTTCGACATCGCCACCTCGGGTTTCAGCGAGGGCCGCCGTATCGCCGCCCTGGCGGCGCTGCATCAGAAACCCGTCGGCATCCACTCCTGGGGCAGCCAGGTCAGCATCATGGCCGGAATACACATGGCCATCGCCACGGCCAACGTGGCGATCACGGAATTCTGTTTCATGGACCATCCGCTCAACGAACGCCTGGCCCTGGCAGCGCTGGAAATCAGCAACGGCCGCGTGGCGGCGCCCCAGGCGCCGGGCCTGGGCGTCGTCTTCGACCCGGCCCTGGCGGACGAGTTTCCCTACGTGCCCGGAACCAACACCATGATCCTCACCGACCAGACCGACATGCGGCTGACTTGATGACGGGCCAGCCCATCGAGTCCTTTGGGCTGCGCCGGGTGCCGGAGATTTTCTTCGGCCCCGGTCGGGCCGGTGAAATCGCCCGGGACGCGGCCGAGATGGCCGAGGCCGGGCCCATCGTGCTCATCACCGATGCCGCACTTTTCGATCTCGGCCTGGCCGGACCGCTGGTCGCCGCGCTCGAAGACGGCGGTGCCCAGGTCGGGGTGTTCAGCGAATTCGCCGGCGAGCCCAAGCAAAAAGAAGTCGAGGCGGCCACGGATTTCCTGCGCCGCCAGGGCGCCGGCCTGGCCATTTGTCTCGGCGGCGGCTCGGCCATGGACCTGGGCAAGGTGGCGGCCGCCGTGGCGCTCGGCGATCTCGGCCCGGCAGCCTATGCCATGAAGGGCGAGAAGCTGCCGGCGCGCCGGCTGCCCTGCATCTGCATCCCGACCACGGCCGGTACCGGATCCGAGCTATCGTCCACCAACATCTTCTCCAGCCCGGCCGGCCGCAAGGTCTGGGTCTGGGGCAGCGAGACCAAGCCCGGGCGGGTGATTCTGGACCCCGAACTCACACTCACCCTGTCGCCCGCTCTCACCGCCTGGACCGGCCTCGATGCCTTCGTTCATGCCCTCGAGGCCTGCACCAACGTCTACCGCCACGCCGGCAACGATATCTACGCCCACCGCGCGCTGGAACTGGTGGCCGGATCACTGGAAGATGCCGTCAATGGGCCCGACGACCTGGCGGCGCGGGGCCGCATGCTGCTGGGTGCCGCCTATGCCGGCATGGCCATCGACAATTGTTCGGCCGGCCTGGCCCATAACTTGAGCCATGCGCTGGCCGCCCTGGCGCCGGTGCAGCATGGCCTGGCCACGGCCTTGGGGCTGGAGGTGGTGCTGGGCTGGCAGGCCAAGTTCGACACTCCCGGCAGCGCCCCCTTCGCCGCCGCCGCCCGGGCTTGCGGGCTGGGGGCCGACGCCGGCGCCCTGGTCGAATGGTACGGCGACTGGCTGACGCGATGTGGCGTCAAGCGTGAGCTGCCGGCGGCCTTCGCCGCCTTTTCGCCGGCCGAACTGGCGGCCGAGATGAGCGCGCCCGAAACCATCGGCATCCGCCGTTCCTCGGCCCGCGAGGCAACGGACGCCGACAGCGAGCGCTTCGCTGCCGCGCTGCTGGCCCTGGCGCCGGAGCCAGGGCCATGAAACTCGCCGGCCTCGAGACCTTCGTCGTGGCCAACCCGGTGCGCGACCTGGGTGGGCGCTATTGGATTTTCGTCAAGCTGACCACGGCCGACGGCATCAGCGGCATCGGCGAGATCTACGCCGCGGCGTTTTCGCCCGAGCGCATCGCCGACCTGGTCGGGGATGTCTTCGAGCGCCATTTCCTCGACGCCGATCCCCGGCGCATCGAGACGCTCTGGCGCCGGACCTACGGCAGCGGTTATTCGCTACGCCCCGATCCCACGCTGCTGGGGGTCCTCAGCGGCCTCGAGATGGCCTGTTGGGACATCGTCGGCAAGGCGCTGGAAAGACCGGTTTACGAGTTGCTGGGCGGCCGGGTGCACGACAAGCTGCGGGCCTACACTTATCTATACCCGCAAGAGGGCGACCGCACCGACGTCTACCTCGATGCCGAGCTGGCCGCCGCGCGGGCGGCTGAATACGTCGAGCTTGGCTTCACCGCCGTCAAGCTCGATCCCGCCGGGCCCTATTCCGCCTTCGATCCGCGCCAGCCCTCGCTCGAAGCGCTTGAGCGCTGCGAGAGCTTCGTCGCCGCCATCCGCGAGGCCGTGGGCAGCCGCGCCGATATCCTTTTCGGCACCCACGGCCAATTCACGCCGGCCGGCGCCATCCGCCTGGCCAAGCGGCTCGAGCGCTTCGATCCGCTGTGGTTCGAGGAACCGACGCCGCCCGAGAACCCAAAAGCCATGGCCCAGGTCGCCGCCGCCACTTCGATCCCCGTGGCGACCGGCGAGCGCCTGAGCAGCAAGTACGAGTTTTCCCGCCTGCTGGAGGCCGGCGCCGCCACCATCTTGCAGCCCAACCTGGGCCGTGTCGGCGGTATCCTGGAAGCCAAGAAGATTGCCGGCCTGGCCGAGGCCCACTACGCCCAGATCGCTCCGCACCTCTATTGCGGCCCGGTGGTGGGGGCGGCCAACATCCAGCTCGCCACCTGCAGCCCGAATTTTTTGATTCTGGAAGGAATTCTCACCTGGCAGGGTTTCTCTGCGCAGATCCTCAAGACCCCGATCAGTTGGCAGGAGGGCTACGTAATCCCGCCCACGGCGCCTGGTCTGGGCGTCGAACTAAACGAAGAGGTGGCCCGGGCGCACCCCTGGCGGGGCGACGGCCTGCACCTGGAGATGGCGGCCGAGCCGCTATAGGGCGGCGCCAAAATCCTTGGCCGCCGCGATGAATTCCGCCGGCGCCTCCATGGGCAGCATGTGGCCGGCCGTGGGCACGTCGGTACGCCGTGCGTCGGGGATGCGTTTCATGAGTTGCTCGATCACCGCGGCCTCGTAGAAAATCCGGTCGTTGGGGCCCATCATCACCAGCACCGGGCAGCGGATCTCCTCGTAAGGCACGTCCCAGTCGGCCTGGCCCATGTGGGTGAGCAGGTTGTAGGGCCCCGAATCGGGATCGAGTGGTGCGTAGTCCGTGCCGGGCTGGATGAAATCCTGGCGGTTGGCGGCCAGCCAGTCGGGGCCCCACAGCAGCGGCGTCATCATGTCGCCCATCAGTTGCGGGCCGCCCACGTCCATGACCTTGAGGATGGCATCGCTGATCCAGGCCAGACGCGGGCCGATGATGCGTAGCGTGTTGACCAGCACCAGGCCGGCGCAATCGAGGCCGGCGAGGTGGGCGCGGATGGCAAAAAGGCCGCCGATGGAAAGCCCCACCAGCAGCGGCCGGGCGATCTCGAGGGTCTTGACGATGTGCTTGAGGTCGCCGCTGATCAGCTTCTCGTCGAGGGACGTTCCGGGGCTGTAGGGGCTGTTGGCCTGGCCGCGGAAGTTGTAGGCCAGGGTGCCGAAACCGGCGTCCCTCAGCGCCGGGCCGATTTCGAGCTGCCAGGGCGCCGTGTCGCCGGTGATGGGGTTGACGAAGACGAAGGTCGGCGCGCCGTTCTGGCTGGGGACGTCGTGTTCATAATAAAGCCCATCCTGGGGCCCGAGTTCGAGAAGCGGCATTTTGCTCTCCCTGACAGAAGTAAATCCGATTCAATCCACGTATCGGGTCTGATCGGAATCGAGATATTCCGGCACCCAGTCCATGGTCGTGGCGCCGCCCTTGACCAGGGCTCCGAGCTTGGCCTCGGCGGCCCGCACCTCGTCGAGCGCCGCCGAGACGGTGTCGATCCCGGCCCGCGGCACCACCACGACGCCGTCGCGGTCGCCGATCAGGAGATCGCCGGGATCGATGCTGACCGAACCCATGGCGACCCTGAGGCCGATGTCGCCGGGCCCCGACTTGTAGGGTGAGTTGGGCGAAACGCCGCAGGAAAAGATGGGCAGCCCAACGGCCAGCAGGCCGTCGACGTCGCGCACCAGGCCATCGGTGACGATGGCGACAATGCCCTGGTTGCGGGCCATCTGGGCCACGTTGTCGCCGACCGCGGCGGCACCATCGAAACCCTGGCAGCCGATCACCAGCACGTCGCCGGCCTGGGCTAGGTGGATGGCCGGCATCACCGGCAGCGAATCCCGGGGCGCCAGGTTGCAGGTCATGGCCGGGGCGGCGAATTGGCCCTCGGCGACCAGCGGCTTGATGCGGTGGTCGAGCGCGCCGGTGCCGTTCTGGGCGTCGACCACGAAGCCCGTGGGCACATCGGCGAAGGCGGCCAGCTGCTGGGCGCTGGGCCGGGGGAAGTCGCGGCGCACGGTAAGGGGGGCGGGGTCTCCGATCATCGGCTTGCTCCTACCTCGGGCCCGTATCCGGCCAGGCGTGACCTGGGGCCCGTCATCGGGTAAATAGCACGAGCCCGCGCCTCAGCGCACCATCTCGCTTGGGCCGGGGCCAAACACGAGGAAATCGTATGCACATCGCAAGCGAGGCACTGCAAGGTCTGGCCAGCACCGTCTTTGCCGCCATCGGCTGCGAGGCCGAGGAATCCGAAACGGTGGCCGAGTTTCTCGTCCGCGCCAACCTGGCGGGCCACGATTCCCACGGCGTCGTGCGCATCCCGCGCTACGTCGAATACTGGCGCATGGGTGCGGTCATGCCCAACCGCCGGGCCGAGGCGGTGTGGCAAAACGACGTCATCGCGCTTTACGACGGCAACAAGGGCTTCGGCCAGACCATCGGCGGCCAGGTCATGGCGGCCGGCATCGAGATGGCGGCGCGACAGGGCCTGGCCATGATGGGGCTGAAGAACGTCGGCCACCTGGGGCGCATCGGCGACTGGGCCGAACAGGCGGCCCTGGCCGGCCAGGCCTCGATCCATTTCGTCAACACCACCGGGCGGGGAAATCGGGTGGCGCCCTTCGGCGGCTCCGACCGGCGGCTCTCCACCAATCCCATCGCCATCGGCATGCCCATGGCCGAGCGCCAGCCGCTGATCTTCGATGCCGCCACCTCGGTGCTGGCCGAGGGCAAGATCCTGGTGGCCAAGAACAAAGGCGTGGAACTGCCTCCGGGTGTGCTGCTGGACGCCGAGGGCCGGCCGACGGGCGATCCCAATACGCTTTACGCCGAACCCGGCGGCGCCATCCTGGCCATGGGCGGGCACAAGGGCTCGGGGCTGGCCGTCATGGCCGACCTGCTGGCCGGGGTCATGGCCGGTGGCGGCTGCACGGCGCCGGGCGTGGAATCGCTGGAAAACGGCATGCTGTCGATCCTGATGGACCCGGCGCTGTTTGCCGACATGGGATTCTTGGCCTCCGAGAGCGCCCGCTTTGCCGATTGGGTGCAGGCTTCGCCGCCGCTGGAGGAGGGCGGCGAGGTGTTGTTGCCGGGTGACATCGAGCGCCGCACCCGGCTCGAGCGCGAGACCGACGGCATCCCGCTGGACGACAACACCTGGCGCCAGATCAGGGAGACCGCCCGGGACGTGGGCGTCACCGAGGCGGCCTTCGACGGGCTGCCGGATTGAACCCGGGCATGACAAAGCTCGCCCGGCTGGAAGCCGCGGCCACGGTGATGCTGGTGCGCGACGGCGCGGCCGGGATCGAGGTCTTCATGATGGGCCGGCGCGGCGACCTCGAGGTGGCCCCCCGGGCCCTGGTCTTTCCCGGCGGCAAGGTGGATGAGGCAGACGCCTCTCGGGGCCTGGCCGAACGCTGCGCCGGGGCGGCGGCCTGGGACGACGAGGAGCGCGCCTTTCGGGTCGCCGCGGTGCGCGAGAGTTTCGAGGAATGCGGCCTGCTGCTGGCCCGGCGGCAGGGCGGCGAGGTCTTGCTGGGGGGCGACGAGGCGGCGGCGCTGGGCCGGCGTTATCTGCAAGACGGCCACCATTCGCTGGATCTGGAAGCCCTGGTTCGGGCCGAGGATCTGGAACTGGCCACAAACCTTTTGTTGCCCTGCAGCCGCTGGGTCACGCCGGCCTCGCGGCCGCGCCGCTTCGACGCCGTGATCTACCTGGCGCCGGCACCGCCCGGCCAGCAGGCCCGCCACGATGGCGGCGAGGCCAGCCGGTCGTTCTGGGCCGTGCCGGCCCGGGTGCTGGCCGAGGTCGAGGCCGGGCAGCACCACATGCTGGTGCCGACGCGGCGCAGCCTGCGCTTTCTCAGCCGCCAGGCCAGCGTTGCCGAGGCCCGGGAGGCGGCGGCAAAAATCGAGGTGAAGGCGCTGTCGCCGGACCTCGAGCGGGCCGACGGCGGCTTCATCGCGCGGCTCGAGAACGAGGCCGGCGACGGCATCGAGGAATTTTTCATCGCCGACCCGCCTACTCGGTAAACTCAATCCGTCCCTCGGGCAGCATGTAGAGCACCAGGGCGCGGCCCTCGGTGACCGCCGGGGTGTGGGCCGAGCCGGGCTCGTAGATGCACCAGCCAGCTCCATGGCCGTCGAAGCGGGCCGCCGCATCCTGCGGCATGATCAAGCAGATCTCGCCCAAGGGGTGGCGGTGGTGGGGACCGGCGGTGTCGTCGAGATCGACCACGTCGACGCTCAGGCCGCTGGTCAGGGGGCCGGCCTCGATGACCCTGCCGAAGCGCCGTCCGTCGCCGCCTTCACTGCACATCCAGCCGGCCTTGATGGCTTGACGGCAGGCCCCTTCGATGGCCCGAAAGGTCGGGCTGTCGGAGGGAAAGCGCTGGTTCATCTCGTCCGCCAGTTGAGGCCCCAGCGCTTTGCCCAGGATGATACTGGCGATCGGCCGGATCATGTCGCGAAATTCCTCGACGGTCATCGCTGTTCCCTCTTGTCGGGCTCATGCGGTGGTGCCCGTGTGCCGGCAAATCTTGCCCTACCGGGGGCCGGGTCGGCAACCCCGAAAGCCTTGCCGAATTCGTTGGGATAGCAGGTAATACTTTGAAAATAAACAATTTTTTCATTTCCATTACGAACCTGCCGGATCTGGCACGAGAGTTGCGACGCGAATCTCGAAACATCCCCTGCCCGGGGCAGGAGAAGGAGACATCCCGATGGCCATGTCCGTCAACACCAACGCCGGCGCCATGATGGCGCTACAGAATCTGACCAAGACCAACAAAGGTCTCGAAACCACCCAGCTGCGCGTCACCACTGGCCTCCGGGTCAACGGCCCCAAGGACGACGCCGCGACATTTGCCATTGCTCAGAACATGCGCGGCGATATCGCCGGCATGCAGTCGGTGAAATTGGCCCTGTCCATGGGCGAGGCCACCGTCAACGTGGCCATTTCGGCCGGCAAGGCGGTTTCCGACCTGCTCATCGAGATGAAGGCCAAGGTGGTGCAGGCCAATCAGGCCGGCCTGGACACCGATTCCAAAACTGCCCTGCAAAACGAGTTCACCTCGTTGCGCAACCAGTTGACGACGATCGTCGAGACCGCCGAGTTCAACGGCAAGAACCTGATCACCTCCGGTGCCAGCGCGCTCAGCGTTCTCAGTACCGTCGAAGGCAGCACCATTTCGGTCGGCGCCCAGGAATTGAACACCTCCTCCATCGGCGTCAGCACCAGCGAGCTCAGCACCGGCGCCAGCCAGGCCCTGGAAGACATCGACACGGCCATCGTGACGGTCTCGAACTCGCTGGCCAACCTGGGCTCCTCGGCCAAGCGGGTCGAAATCCAGGGCGAATTCATGGTCCAACTCGTCGACATCCTCAAACAGGGCGTGGGCAACCTGGTCGATGCAGATCTGGCCGAGGAAAGCGCCAGCCTGCAGTCGCTGCAGATCAAGCAGCAGCTCGGCGTCCAGGCGCTGTCGATCGCCAACGCCGGACCGCAGTCGATCCTCGCGCTCTTCCGCTAGAATTATTGAAGATCGCTAAGTACCGCGGGCCGGTCGCCAGCGCGACCGGGCGGTACTTTTTTTGCTGGCGGCAGGAATTGCCGCTGACAGTGCGAAAGTTCCCTGACGATTGGCCACTGGATTTCGTCGATGGATTTAACCTCTTGTTTTTAAACAAAATTTTCCAAGCTCGTCCCTGGCATAGCGATTGCGATGTGATTGCGGAATTTGTTTGTTTCATCGTGATCCATCGAGGAGCGGATCGTCATGGCTATGTCGGTCAATACCAATGCCGGTGCGATGATCGCACTGCAGAACCTGAACACCACCAACAAGGCCTTGGAAACGACGCAACTGCGCGTCACCACCGGCCTCAAGGTCAACGGCCCCAAGGACGACGCGGCGACCTTCGCTATCGCCCAGAACATGCGCGGCGACATCGCCGGCATGCAGTCCGTCAAGACGGCGTTGGCCATGGGCGAGGCCACCACCAACGTGGCCATCAACGCGGCCAAGGCGATCTCGGACCTGCTGATCGAGATGAAGGCCAAGGTGGTGCAGGCCAACCAGGCTGGACTGGATACCGATTCCAAGGACGCGCTCTTTAACGAGTTCACCTCGCTGCGCTCGCAGCTCGACACAGTGGTTCAGTCGGCCGAATTCAACGGCAAGAACCTGATCACCTCGGGCGCCACGGCGCTGACCGTGCTCAGCACCGTCGAAGGCAGCACCATCACCGTGGGCGCCCAGATCATGGACGCCACAACGCTGGCCATCGACAGCGCCATATTGAACACCAACGTCTCCGAGGCCGGCACGGCGCTGACCGCCATCGACGCCGCCATCGTCTCGGTTTCCAACAACCTGGCGTCGCTGGGTTCGGCGGCCAAGCGGGTCGAGATCCAGGGCGAGTTCATGGTTCAGCTCGTCGACATCCTCAAGCAGGGCGTGGGCGATCTGGTCGATGCCGACCTGGCCGAGGAAAGCGCCAGCCTGCAGTCGCTGCAGATCAAGCAACAGCTCGGCGTGCAGGCTCTGTCGATCGCCAACGCCGGACCGCAGTCGATCCTCCGGCTCTTCGGTTAAGCCGACCACCTTCCCCCCTCCCCCAGCCCCGGCCTCCCCAAAGGCTGGGGTTTTTTCATCGGACATGCTATACTTGGCGTGATGAGCGAATTCAGACACAAGACCTTGTGGTCTTTGGTCGTGCTCGCATTTATCGCCGGGGTCCTGGCGACCTGTGGCCAAAAAACCGACGACGAGCGCGCCGACGAAGCCGTGGCGTGGCTGCTGGGCTACCGGCCCAGCGACGCGGCGGCGCGCACCTGGCGCCTGGCCAGCGTGCGCCGCGGCCGTAAACACGCCGTCATCATGGACGTCGTGATTCCCGAGGCGGCGCAGGTCGGCCGCATGCGCCGCATGAGCCGCATGCAGCAGTCCGCCATCCTGCAGCTCGTCTGCCCCAGCCGCGCCGCCTTTTACGATATCCTGGCCGAGGGTCAGAAGCTGTGGATCAATCTCAACGGAAAAGCCGGCAACATCATCAGCGGCAGTTGCAAAAATCCTCACCAATAACTTTCTGCAGCGGAGGTCCAAGGTGACCACATTGGAGTTCTTTTTCGACTGTTCCAGCCCCTGGACCTACTTGGGCTTCGAATCGGTGCAGACCGTGGCCGCCGAATGCGGCGCCGAGATCACCTGGAAGCCGATCCTGGTGGGCGGCGTCTTCAACGCCGTCAACCGCCAGATCTACACCAACCGCGAGGACCCGCTGGCTCCCAAGATGCAATACATGCACAAGGACCTGACCGACTGGGCGCGCCATCAGGGTCTGGATATTCGCCATCCGCCCAGCGTCTTTCCCGTCAACAGCGTCAAGGTCATGCGCGGCTGCCTGGTCTGCCAGCCTGAGGGCAAGCTGGTGCCCTACGCCCGGGCCGCCTTCCGGAGCTATTGGACCGACGACAACGACATCTCCCAGGACGAGGTGGTGCGCCGGATCTGTACCGAGGTCGGGCTCGAGGCCGAGGCGCACCTGGCGCGCATCAACGAGCCGGCGATCAAGGACCAGTTGCGGGCCAACACCGACGAATTGATCGCCCGCGGCGGCTTCGGCAGCCCCACCGTCTTCGTCGGCGGCTCCGACATGTATTTCGGCAACGACCGCATGGCCTTCGTCAAGGCGGCCCTGCGGGCCGGCTGAGCTCAGCCGCTCCGCCCGGGCCGGGGGTTGCAAGGCGCGCCGCCGCGATCCTCGAAGCTGGTGCCCGCCACCGGCCGGAATTCCCAGGCATAATGTTCCGCTGCCAGTTCGAGCCGCAGCACTCCGGCCAAGTCCGTGCCGACGGCTTCGCTATGGGCTCGGCGGGCATCGATCGGGTAGGGCTGGGCTCCGCCCGTGCCGACCACGAAGACGCGGATACCAAAGCGGTTGGGTCGGCCCGCCCCATCCAGCGGCGCCAGGCGTTCGTAGTGGTGGTCGTGGCCGGTCAGCAGCAGGCTTGCCCCCTGGCGGTGCAGGATCTCGAAGGCCGCCCGCATGCGCCTGGTGTCGCCGTGGAAACCCGAGCTGAAATGGCTGTGGTGCCAGTAAGCCAGCACACAGCGCGCCTGCGAGGTGCGCAGGTCGGCCTCGAGCCAGGTCAGTTGCTCGGCCGCCAAGGTCCCTTTGAGGTTGGAGTTCAGCGCCACCAGGTGCCAACTGCCGAGGTCGAAGCTGTACCAGCCCCGGCCGCGCCGACCGGCCCGGGCGCCGAAGTAGTCGTAATAGGGAGCGCCCCGGCGGGTGTAATAATCGTGGTTGCCGGGCACCGGCCAGGTGCGCTCCCGATGGCGGCCCCAGGTCGGCCCGTAGCAGTCGCGGAAGTCCGCGCCCGGGCGCCCTTGGGATAGGCCAGATCGCCGAGCGCCAGGATGGGTCCGGGCAGCTCGTCGAGCAGGCGCGCGGTGGCGCTACCGAGCCGGCCGGGACAATCCGCAATGTCGCCGGCCGCACTGATGCTGACGCTGTCGCCGGCCTGCCGGGCCACCGACGACGGCGCCGACGCCGCCGACAGCAGGGCGATCAGCCCGGCCAGCAAGGCCAGGCGCGGAAGCGCCGTTGGCGGAGCGGTGGCTCGGGAGTTTGCCGAATACCTGCGCACCCGGTTACTTTAGCAGACTGTTCGAGCAGATTTGCGCACTGCGGTGGAGATCCCGGCCATGTGCCTGGCAATACCTCTTGGGACCAAGGGTGCCGAAGCGGTCTCGGCGACCTTCTGAAGGGCCGGAATCCGCGGTGAGCGCTGACTCCCCCCGGGGACTGCCCGTGGTCGTGCGGGTCGGCCTGTGGATGACCCTGAGCGCGGTTTCCTTCGCCGCCTTGATCGGCATCGTGCGCCACCTCACGCCCGAGATGAACGTCTACGTGGTCAATTTCTGGCGCAACGTGGTGTCGGCGGCGCTGTTCGCACCTTGGCTGATGCACCAAGGCTTCGGCGGCCTGCGCACCCGGCGCCACGGCACTTTTGCGCTGCGCGCCGCCTTGATGATTGTGGCTACCGTCACGCTTTACGAGGCGGTGGCGCTGATGCCGATGGCCGAGGTCACGTCGCTGACCTTCACTTCGCCGCTGTTCGCCACGGCGCTGGCCCTGCTGGTGCTGGGCGAGAAGGTCGGCCCCCGGCGCTGGCTGGCGCTGGTGATCGGTTTTTCCGGCGTCTTGGTGATCCTCAGGCCGGGATTCGCCGAGCTCGAACCGGCGGCACTGCTGGCGCTGCTCTGTGCTCTCGCTTTTGCCGGTGTGGTGGTCACCGGCAAGATGCTGGCGTCGAGCGAGAGCCCGGAATCGATCGTGCTCTATCTCTCGATCTGGGGCCTGCCGCTGGCGCTCTTGCCGGCGCTATTCGTCTGGCAGTGGCCGACCTTTGAGCAGGCGCTCTGGTTACTCGCCATGGGCCTTTTCGGCAACGCCAACATGTATGGCTTTGCCCGCGCCTTCCGCATCGGCGATGCTTCGCTGGCCATGCCCTTCGATTTCATACGCCTGCCCTTCACGGCCTTGGTGGGTTATCTCGCCTTCGCCCAGCGGCCCGATGTCTGGGTCTGGATCGGCGCTGCCGTGATCTTCGCCGGATCGGCCTACGTCACCCACCGCGAGGCCCTGGCCCAGCGCCGGGCCCAGAGCCAGGGGAAAGCACCATGACGAGCGCGGATCCGCGGCCCGAGGCGGTTTTCGTTTATGGACTCAATGATTGGACCGAGCCCTATGTGGCGCTGATCGAGAGCCTGGGTACCAGCATCACCGCCTATGTCGATAGCGAGCAGGCCGGGAGCAACTTCCGCGGGGCCAAGGTTTTGGATCCGGCGGCCTTCGTCGAGCGCTACGGCGCCCAAGGTGCCGAGCCGGTGGTGATCTTGAGCCGCAGCGCCGACGGTCTACAGCCCAATTTCGAGGCCGGGGTGACGCTGCTGGCCAACGAACTGGGCTGTCGCCGCCGGCTCTTGCATCCGGCCTTCCTCAAACGCTACATCAGCCCGCCGTTCCCTTTCGGCCACGCTCTTTTCGGCTATCCGAGTTCCGGCAACACTCTGTTGGGCAGCCTGCTGGAGGAGTTTCTGGGCCGCCGTCTGGCCGCCGAGAAGCCCGAATTCGACATCGCCATCCAGCTCATGCGGGCGGCCTGTACCGAGCACATGACGATGCTCTCGGACACCGTCTTCCGGGCCGCCCGGGGGCTCGGCGCCTGGGCCGTGCAGGGCCGCCTGATCCGCACCGGATCCTTCGACCTGGCGCTCAGCGCCGGGCCGCGCCAAGCCCGCGAGGCCGAACGCGGCCTGCCTTCGCCCAAGTTCATGTATCTCTCCGGCCTGGGCGGCTTTCCCCACGTCATGGGCCAGAGCTATGCCAGCCACGAGCTTGTCGACGAGGCCCTGATGGTGGAGATGAAAGCGCTGAATTTGGAGGTCTTCGTGGCCTGCCGCCAGCCGCTCGACATCATCGTCTCGCTGGCCGCCAAGCACTGGCGGCCGCCCGACGCGGTGTTGCACGATATGGCCTGGTTCGGCCGCGTGGCCGAGAACCTCAAGGCCTGGTACGAGGCGGCGCTCCAGCGCTCCGGCCAGCTCACGATGGTGCGCTACGAGGAGCTTCTGGAGCGCCCGCTCGAGATCATCCTCAGGCTGGCCGAAGCGGCCGGCTACGAGCTCGAGGGCGAGGCCGAGGCGAAATGGCTGGCCGAGGCCTACATCGGCCGCACCCTGCAGGCGCCGGGCTCCTCGGCCGCGCTGTTCGAGTCCGGCCACCTCTGGCAGCCCGGCGCCGGCAAGTGGCGCGAGCGGCTGTCGGCGGGGCATGTGGGAATCCTCGAAGACCTCGATTACGGCCGATTCCTCGAAGATCTTGGGTACGATTCCGATTTCGCGGGGCCCCTCAAGGGCCGCGAGCCACCGGCCGCGCCGCTTGCCATGGATGCGGCCTGGCTGGCCTGGCACGACTACACCACGCACCGTTCGCAGGGCTACCCCGTGACCTTCCACCACGAGGACGAGATTTTCGTCGAGTTCGGCGAGGCGCCCCAGGGGCCGCAGGGGCCGCAGGGACCAATGACGCTCTACACCAACGACGCCGAAGCCGCCGAACTTTTACCCCGGCTTTTGGACAGTGACTTCAGCCGGGTTTTGTTCGACGCCATCTAGATTCACAATGATTGCTGCTAGACAGCACAAAACCTGCTATCACGCGGCCGGGTTTTGGCGGCAGCGGAGGAGGTTCCCATGGCCGAGGCGTGGACGGTTTATCTATCGGGCGAGATTCACAGCGATTGGCGCCGGCAGATTGCCGCCGGGGTGGCGGCCGCTGGGCTGCCGGTGGAGCTCACCGGGCCGGTCGACGACCACGAGAAGTCGGACGATTGCGGCGTGCGGATCCTGGGCGACGAGAGCGATGCCTTTTGGAAGGACAACAAAGGCGCCCGGCTCAATGCCATTCGCACCCGCACGCTGATCGAGCAGGCCGACGTTGTCGTCGTGCGTTTCGGCGATAAATACCGCCTGTGGAACGCCGCTTTCGATGCCGGCTATGCGGCGGCGCTGGGAACCCCCATCGTGACGCTGCACGACAGCGCCCTCGACCACGCGCTGAAGGAGGTCAACGCCGCTGCGCTGGCCACCACGTCGAGCCCCGACCAGGTGGTCAAGATCCTCGATTACGTGATCAACGGGGTGCTGTAATCGGCGCCCCAGGTCTGGCTGGGATTTTGGCGGCCGGACCTCAGCGGGCCCGCGGGCGCTCCTTGATGCGGATTTTCGCGGGCTTGCGGGGCGCGCGCTTTTGCTGTTGCTGGCGGTCGAAGGCCATCATCACCTGACGCAGCTTGGGCATTTTTTCGGCCACGAAGGCCTTTCGTTCGGCGTCCATTTTGCGTGCGGTCTTGGCATCCAGCAGCCGGTCGACATCTTGGCGGTCGCTGAGCATGGCCTCGATCTTGTCGACGTCGGATTCGCTCAGACCGGGATGCGCCTTGATCAGCCGCTGTCTCAGTTCGGGTTCGAAGGCTTCCATCTTACTCTGCCTCAGCGGTCCAGTATGACCCGAATTCGGTCACGGTACCAAGCGGCGGTCAGCTTATCGAAGACCGACGACGAGGAATAGTTGTCCATCAGATTGGGCGCGGTGCTGACCTGCAATTCCGGATGATAGGTCACCCAGGTCGAGGGATAGCCGATGCCGTCCCGGTTGGGATCGGAATTATAGGTGGTGCCGTTATAGGTGGCGAAGGTGGCGGGAATGGCATCGCCGCTGGCCGCCCGCCATTTCTTGTTCAGCGCAAAGTTTGTGTAGGTGCGGTCGTTGTAGAGGTCCCGCACGCGGCCATTGTCGTTCTCGGAGGTGCAATGGCCGAGCTCGTGGATCGCCGTCATCCTGCCGGTCGAGTTGTTGACCGAGATGGCCGTGCTGCCCGGCTGGTCACGGTAGGGCCAATGGTTGTAGTCCGTGCCGTCGTAGGTGAAGGGCTCCGCCAGGCCCCGGGAATAGTCGTCGGCGCAGCGCGACGCCGAGCCCCGCGTGTTGGTGGTCGAGCCGTGGAAGATGATGCAGAGGTCCGTCACCACGCCGTAATTGAGCAAGAAGCTGTTCACCCTGGATTTCGTGGCCCGCATGATCGTGCTGGTGGTGTCCTCCTCACAGAGCGTGTTGGCCTCCTCGGTCGCCAGAGAATCGTCGAAAATGGAGAGGATCCGCATTTCCGCGTCGCGTTCGCCGGGGCGCAGGAAATCCTCGTCAACGGCGAAGATGTTGTTCATGGCGTAATCGACGATGGCGTGATAGCCGGATCGGTTGCCCAGGATGGGGTCGGCATAGATGTTGAGCGTGCCGTCCCTGTCGATGGCTGCGTTGGCGACGAAGCTGAGGGTGAAGGGATATTGCTTGGGCGCGCCGGCGTTGATGACCCGCTTGAGATAGCGGTCCTGGTCGGAGACATCGACGGGAAAGGCTTCGCTGGTGCCGGCCGAGGAGGTCACGCTCAGCATGTTCCAGCCGGTCGGGATCGAGGTCGGCAGCTCGCTCACCAGCAACAGGTGGGGCCGCACCAGATCCGGCGTCACCGTGACCGTGGCCGTGTCGCTGTCGAACACCAGTTCCGCGTCGTCCGGGAAATTCTCCCCCGTGACCGCGTAGAAATCCTCATGGACAGGCTGGTCGTTGGGGGCGATCTCGAAGGGGCCGACCTGAACCGAGGTGATCTCCGACGAGCCGCTGCGGGTAATTGCCGACACCACGAAGCCATAGGCGCAGGACTTGATCAGCATCCCGAGAAGGGATCGTTTGTGGGTCAGTACGGCGAACGAATCGGCGGCGGCGAGGGAGATTCTGAGCAGCTCCGTGTTGTCGGGATCGTCGCCGATGTAGATCGAGGCGAAGGTGCTCGAAGCGTTGGATTTGATGCGCTGGACCTGACCGACATAGCTAGGCATGGAAGGTCTCCAACTCGCCGCCTGGGCCCTTAGGCCCGCTGCATCTCGACCAAGGTAATGCGGCTGCTGCTGTCATAGGACACCTCGACCTCGCGCCGTGTGGCCAAGGCCGTCGATAGCAGGTCGATCACCGAGGCCTTCATCGTCAATTCGCGCTCGCTGTCGGAGGAGCCGGCGATCACCATCAGCAACTGGGTGTCCGTCGGTGTCGGACCGACCGCCACTTTGGCCCGGACGTAGCTGGAACTGATGTCCAGGATCTGAACGTAGCCTGTCACGCTTGCCATCTTGTTTCGTCCTGTCGGTTGCGCTGATCAGCCAGCCGGTTTCATCAGTTTCAAATCTTCCAGCAGGCGTTCCAGATAACGGATGTCGCCGCGCACCTGCAGGCCGCCGGCAAAAAAAGCCTTGCGCGCATCGCGTTTGCCTTCCAGTACCATGCGCACGTTCTTGTCGCTGCCGACGATGCGGATGCGCGGTTTGCGGCGGCTGGGCCCCTTCCGGCACGTGACCCGCAGGCGGCGGTCCACGTTGATCTCGAAGGCACCGCCCTGGCGGCCCGACAATTCGAACTGGATGGCGCCAGGCGATCGCGCCTTGGTCCGGGCGAGCTTCTTCGCGGTGTTGACGACCGCCTCGCCCAGCGACAATTTTCTGACCGGTCTCCTAGCCATGGCGGGTTCTCCTGTAGGCGATATTTTCTAAAAACGATTGGAAATCATGTCTTTTCAAAGTTTATTTTTCGAGCCAAAAAATGATAACACAACTTAATACAGATTGATACCATAATTTATATTCCTGTCGGTAGCGCGATATTTAGAAAAATTCATGAAACCCATGACGCCATGGGCCATGACCATGGGTAATGACAAAACTGCGTCCTACTCCGGCCTCTGTGCCGAGAAGCGCTTGAGCGCCTGCCGTTTGTCCTGGCGCTGGCGTTGGCGCAGGCTCAGGCGGTCGATCAAGGGGGCGGTCAGCATGATCAGGCCGATCAGGCCGAGGAGGCCGCCGCCCACGGCCATCAAGACACCCCAGACCAGCCAGCTGGGGAAGGGGCCCAGGATCTGCTGGCCGCCCCGGTAGATGTCCATGACCTCGCCCCGCGGCCGGCGCAACCGCAAGCGCAGCTCGTCGCCCCGTTCGAGGGTTTCGCGGGCCTCGGCGGCCGTGAACGGCAACCAGCCCAAGATGTCCTCTTTTTCGTAAACGAAGCTTTCGCCGGGATATTCCACCAGGCGAAATCTGACGTCGGCGTGGTGGACGGCGTAGCCCCTGTTATGGCTCTCGCCTTGGTGCGCCGTGAAGCTTTCCAGCCTGCCTTCCAGCGCGACGCTGGTGCGCAGCGGGCTCTGCCAGACAAGCCAACTGGCGGCGGCCAAGAAGGCGGCGGTAAACAGCAGGCGCTGGGCGAGTTCCTTCACACCGCTTCGACGACCAGCACCACACCGTCCGTGCCCGAAACCTTGACGCGGCTGCCGGCGGCCATGTCGGGGCCCTTGAGTTTCCAGATGACGCCGTCGAGCTTGATCTGGCCGCGGCCGTTGTGGATGGCCTCGTCGAGCACGAATTCACGGCCCGTGTGCTGTTCGGCGCGGCGGTTGAGGGTGGTTTCGTCCTCGGGCTTGTGTCGCGCCAGCAAATAACGCCGCCCCACCACCAGGCAGAGCACCGAGAGCACGGCAAAGAGCAAGAGCTGGTAGCGCCAGCCCAGGTCGTCGAAGATGAGCAGGATCAGGCCCACCACGGCGGCTGCCAGCCCGGGCCAGAGCAGCACCGTCGAGGGCATGATGAGCTCGAGCACGATGAGCGCCGTGCCAAAGGCCCACCAGTGCCAGAACTCGGCGGCTTCGAGCAGTTCGATCATTTCTCTTTGCCGCCCAGCGCCTCACGGGCGATCTCGCCGATGCCGCCGACGGCCGAGACCAGGCTGGAAAGCTCGAGCGGCATGAAGAAGGTCTTCTGGTTGTCGCCCTGGGCAAATTCCTTCAGCGCCTCGACGTATTTCTGTGCGATGAAGTAGTTGATGGCCTGGACCTCGCCGGCGGCGATGGCTTCCGAGACCATGCGGGTGGCATTGCCTTCGGCCTCGGCCTGGCGTTCGCGCGCTTCGGCATCGCGGAAGGCGGCCTCCTTGCGGCCCTCGGCGGCCAGCATGACGGCCTGCTTTTCACCCTCGGCCTTGAGGATCTCGCTTTGGCGCAAGCCCTCGGCCTCGAGGATGTTGGCCCGCTTCTCGCGCTCCGCCTTCATCTGCCGGGCCATGGCCTCGACGATGTCGCGCGGCGGGTCGATGTCCTTGATCTCGATGCGGGTGACCTTGATGCCCCAGGGCGCGGTGGCGTCGTCGACCACGTCGAGCAGTTGGGCGTTGATCTGGTCGCGTTTGGACAACAGCTCGTCCAAGTCCATCGAGCCCATCACCGTGCGCAAATTGGTCATGGTGAGATTGAGGATGGCGAGTTCCAGGTTGTTGACCTCGTAGGCCGCCTTGGGGGCGTCGATGACCTGGAAGAAGATGACGCCGTTGGCCCGCACCATGGCGTTGTCCTTGGTGATGACTTCTTGCTCCGGCACGTCGAGCACGCTCTCCATCATGTTGAGCTTGCGCCCGATGCTGTCGATAATCGGCATGATGACGTGAAAGCCCGGGCGCAGGCTGCGGGTGAAGCGGCCGAAGCGCTCGACGGTGAACTCCCAGCCCTGGGGCACCACCTTGACGGCCAGCAGCAAGAGCACCAGCGCCAGCAGCACCATGACCAGGACGAAGATGGTAAAACCGGTAAATTCAGTCATGTTTTTTTGACTCCCTGTCTGGTTTCCCCTCAGCCCCCCCGGGGAAGCGGAAAACCCGGCACGCTAACACCCAGAACTATAACTTTTCCTGAATCCCGACGATAGCGTCAAACAACAGTCGTGCCGCCGTCGACCACCAGTTCGGCGCCGGTGACATAGCGCGATTCATCCGAGGCCAGAAACAATATGACGTTGGCCACGTCAGCGGCCTGGCCCAGCTCGCCCATCGGTATCATGGCGGCGCGTTCGGCCTTGCTCACTTCGATGTCGGGGCCGCGCAATTCCAGGACCTGGGTGCCCATGTCGGTCTCGATCAGTCCCGGATGCACCGAATTGCAGCGGATGCCATAGCCCTGGCGGGCGCAGTGCACGGCCACCGATTTGCTGAACTGGCGCACGCCGCCTTTGCTGGCGCCGTAGGCGGTGACGTGGGGCGTGCCCATCAGCGCCGCGATCGAGGAGAGGTTGACGATCGAGCCGCCACCGCTATCGCGCAGCAGCGGGATGGCGTACTTGCAACCCAGAAAGACGCCGTCGAGATTGACCTTTTGCACCGCCTGCCATTCCTCCAGCGTGGTCTGCTCCGGGTCCTGCTCGGCCGTTAGCGCCAGGATGCCGGCGTTGTTGATCAGGGCATCGAGGCGGCCTTCGTTCGCCCGGATATCATCGATGACGCGCTGCCAATCGGCCTCGCTGCGCACGTCGTGGGCCAAGGCCCGGCCGGCGACGAACTGGGCCGTGGCTTCGGCCGTGGCCTGGTCTAGGTCGCTGGCGACGATGCGGGCGCCCTCGCCGGCCAGGCGCTGGGCCGTCGCCTTGCCGATGCCGGTACCGGCGCCGCTGATCAACACCACCTTGTCCTGCATGCGTGCCATGGGATTTTCCTTTCCTCCGTTGCAAAGCCCGGGGGCCATGATAATGCGCTAACATCGTACCGTCCCAGGGGAGAGCAATGTGAACGACGATAGGAAAAACGCCAAACCCCAAGATTTGTCACCCGAAACCCTGGCGGCCCAGGCCATGGGTGGCGTCGATGGCGAGACCCGGGCCCTGGTGCCGCCCGTACACCCCTCGACCACCTTCGAGCGCGACGCCGACGGCGGCTACAGCTCGGGCCGGGGCTACACGCGGCCGCACAACCCGGGCTACGACGAGCCCGAGGCCTTGCTGACGGCGCTCGAGGGCGGTGCCGAGAGCCTGCTCTTTGCCTCGGGCATGGCGGCGGCCACGGCCGTCTTCCAGGCGCTGCTGCCGGGCGATCATGTGGTGGCGCCCCGGGTCATGTACTGGGCGCTGCGCAAATGGCTGGTCGATTTCGCGCTGCCCTGGGGGCTGGAGGTGGAATTCGTCGATACTTCCGACGGTGCCGCGTTGGAAGTCGCCATGCGGCCGGGACGGACCCGGCTGGTGTGGCTCGAGACCCCGGCCAACCCGACCTGGGCCATCACCGACATCGCCCAGGCGGCCGAGATCGCGCACGCTGCCGGGGCCCGCCTGGCGGTCGACAGCACGGTGCCGACGCCGGTGCTGACGCGACCCATCGAATGGGGCGCCGACCTGGTGGTGCACAGTGCCAGCAAGGGGCTGAACGGCCATTCTGACGTGCTGGCGGGCGCCATCGTGGGGGCCCGCCAGGATGCCTTCTGGCAGCGCCTGCGGGCCTGGCGGCGCGACGGCGGGGCCGTGCTTGGGCCCTTCGAGGCCTGGCTTTTGCTGCGCGGCATGCGCACGCTTTTCCCCAGGGTGCGGCAGTGCTCCGCCAGTGCGCTATTCGTGGCCCGCCATTTCAGCGGCCACCCGGCGCTCAGTGACGTGCTCTACCCCGGACTTCCCGACCATCCCGGCCACGCCGTGGCGGCGCGCCAGATGCAGGGCGGTTTCGGCTCCATGCTGTCGCTGCGCTTGGCCGGCGGCGAGGCGGCGGCCATGGAGCTGGCGGCCCGGGTCCAGGTCTTCACCCGCGCCACCTCGCTGGGCGGCGTCGAAAGCCTGATCGAGCACCGGGCCAGCATCGAAGGGCCGGCGACGCCGGTGCCGGCGGATCTTTTGCGCCTCTCCATCGGTCTCGAGGATCCGGGGGATCTGATTGCCGATTTGGAACAAGCGCTGGCGGGGCTGCCCGAGGTCGGCGAAAGCCGTACGGCGGCGGTGTCAACGCCGACGCCGGCGCCCAGCGACCCCGTCGAGAAGGTGTTGGAAATCCACCTCAGGCCGCAAGTGCGCGAGCGCGGCGGCGACTTGGTGGTGCGGAGCTTCCGGGACGGCGTGCTGGAGCTTGGCATCAAGGGCTCGCCCGGCGCCGCCATGGCCATGGCGGAAACCATCCGCAACACGCTCTGCCACTACCTGCCCGAGGTGGCCGAGGTGCGCCTGGCGCCGGCCGGTCCGGCCGGCCCGGGCGGCAGCGGCGACGCGGCGGCGCGGCTGCAAAGCCTGCTCGACGACGAGATCAATCCCGCCGTGGCCGCCCACGGCGGCCGTATCGTGCTGGCCGAGCTGGCCGACGGCGTCGCCCGGCTGCGCCTCGAAGGCGGCTGCCAGGGCTGTGCCATGGCCGAGATGACGCTGCGCCAGGGCGTCGAGCCGATGCTGCGGGCGGCCCTGCCGGAGATCGTCGCGGTGGTCGACATGAGCGACCACGCCGCCGGCAAGGCGCCTTATTTCAAGACCCGCAAGGGTGGCGCCTGAGGCTGCGAACCGCCTCAGGCGCCCCATACGGAATCCGAATGATTGATTCGGATTCCGTATGATTTTTCACGGGACCCTCACCGGGCCCGCGCGTCCGCGCGCTTGGCCGCCGCCTCAATGGCGGCTTGATACCAAATCCGAATTGATCATTTGGATTCGGTATCCGACGCCCCTTGCCTTGTCGGTCCTAGGCTTTGGCCAGGGCCTGGTCGATGTCGGCGATGATGTCGTCGATGTGCTCGATGCCGACCGAGAGCCGCACGTAGCCCTCGGTAACGCCGGTGGCCAATTGCTCATCGGCCGAGAGCTGGGAATGCGTGGTGCTGGCCGGATGCACCGCCAGGCTGCGCACGTCGCCGATGTTGACCAGGTGGTAGAACATCTCCAGCGCCTCGATGAATTTTCGTCCGGCGGCGCCGCCGCCGACCAGCTCGAAGCCCACCAGACTGCTGTAGCCGCCGCTGAGATAGGCATCGGCGCGGCGCTTGGCCTCGCCTTCCATGAGGCCGGGGAAGATGACCTTGGTCACCGCTTTGTGCCCGGCCAGGTAGTCGGCCACCTTGGCGGCGTTGGTGGAATGCTCGCGCATGCGCAGCGGCAGGGTTTCCAGTCCCTGGATGAACTGGAAGGCGTTGTAGGGGCTCATGGAAGCGCCCAGGTCGCGCAGCAGCGTCACCCGCGCCTTGATGATGTAGGCGATGGGCCCCAGCGGCTTGACCGCTTCCGTCCAGACCGCGCCGTGGTAGCTGGGATCGGGCGTGTTGAGCATGGGGAAGCGCTCGGCGTGGGCCTCCCAGTCGAAGTTGCCGCCATCGACGATGACGCCGCCGATCGAGGTGCCGTGGCCGCCGATGTATTTGGTGGTGGAATGCACGATGATGGCGGCGCCGTGGTCGAAGGGCCGGCACAGCACCGGTGCCGCGGTGTTGTCCATGATCAGCGGGATGCCCAGCTTGCGGCCGGCCTCGGCCACCTCCTTGATGGGGAAGACCTCGAGCTTGGGATTGGGCAGGGTCTCGGCGTAGATCGCCCGGGTCTTCTGGTCGGCCGCCTTGGCGAAGTCCTCGGGATCGGCGGGGTCGACGAAGCGCACCTCGATGCCCATGGTGCTGAGCGTGTTGGCAAACAGGTTCCAGGTGCCGCCGTAGAGATCGGTCGAGCTGATGATGTTGTCGCCGGCGTGGGCGATATTTTGGATGGCGATCATGCTGGCCGCCTGGCCCGAGCCCACCGCCAGGGCCGCGACGCCGCCTTCCAGCGCCGCCACGCGGTCTTCCAGCACGGCGCAGGTCGGGTTCATGATGCGGCTGTAGATGTTGCCCAGCTCCTTCAAGGCGAAAAGGTCGCTGGCGTGCTCGGTGTCGCGGAACTGATAGGACGTGGTCTGGTAGATGGGTACCGCGACGGCGCCCGTTTCGGCGTCGAAACGGTGCCCGGAATGCAGCACCACGGTCTCGGGATTTGTGAAATTGTCAGCCATGTTGAAGACTCTCCTGAGATTTGCCTCTGTGGGCCATTGATGGTGTCCCCCCGATTGGAATTCCGGGTTGGGCCGAGCATACAGGCTTGGGCTGGTGGCGGCCAAGCTTGGCGGTTGGCGGCGCCTGGTGAACTGGGTTAGCCTCGATCCATCTCGAGTTGAGACGAGACGGCGGTAAGGGGGGAAATCACCGTGAAGATCGTCAAAATCGTGGCCGGGATCGTCTTGATCCTGGTGCTGGTGATGGCTGCCGGCATCGGCTATCTGCGCTTCGGCCTGCCCCGCGTGGGGCCGGCGCCGGACATCGCCATCGAGGGCACGCCGGAACGCCTGGCCCGCGGCCGCTATCTGGTCGAGCACGTCATGGGCTGCATGAGTTGCCATTCGCCGGCCCGCCACGTGGATCGCTATGCGCTGCCGCCGATCGCCGCCAAGAAGGGGGCGGGGGGCCTCTTTTTCAGTCCCAAAAACCGTTTCCCCGGCACCCTCTATGCCAAGAACATCACGCCCCACAACCTGGGCAGCTGGAGCGACGGTGAGATCGTGCGGGCCCTGACGGTGGGAGTCGATCGTGAGGGCGAGCCCCTCTTTCCTCTGATGCCCACGCGCTTCTATGCCGTGCTCGACCGCGAGGATATCTACGCCGCCGTGGCCTACCTGCGCACCCTCGAGCCGGTGGCCAACGAGGTGCCGAAATCCGCGATCGACTTCCCCCTGAACTTGATTATCCGCACCGGCATCGCGGAACGAGGGTTCGGCAAGCGCCCCGAGCCCTCGGACGGCTTGGCCTATGGCCGCTACATGGCGACGGCAGCGGGTTGCGTCGATTGCCACACGAACGTGGTCGAGGGCAAGGCAGTGGGCCAGCCCTTCGCCGGCGGCATGGAATTTTATCTTCCGCCCATGGGCTTGGTGCGTTCGGCCAACATTACGCCCGACAAGCAAACCGGTATCGGCGACTGGGACCGCGAGGCCTTCATCGACCGCTTCAAGGACCTCACCCCCGAGGCCGTGATGGAGATGAAAGTCGAGCCCGGCGAGGCCAACACGCTGATGCCCTGGTGGGAGTTCTCCGGCATGACGCGGCAGGATTTGGGCGCCATCTACGATTATCTAATGACGCTAAAGCCGGTGCGGGCGGAAATCGTCACCTTCGAGCCCATCGCCAGGTAGGCGCTCCAATCAAGGAATAGGGCGGGCGGGGCCCGGCGGGGGCCTCGGGGCTTGGCGCATTGGCTTTGACTCAAGTATTTAATTGAATGCGTGAACTACGAATCCGTCAAAGCGATGGCATCGGTGTTCTGGGAAGGCCTGGGGGAAATCTCGGCGATTGTGCCGTCACCGCCCGGCCGGGCTAGAATGGCGCTGCCTTTTGGGAGAAACCCGTGCCACCGCCCACCGCCGCCCCCACAGCCGCCCCTACAGCCGCCCATGTCAAAGCCCAGGCCATGGATCTCGGCGCCCACCTGGTGGGCATCGCCGGTGCCGCCACGCTGAACGCCTTTCCCCCCGATCCCCGGGTGCCGCAGACGCCCGAGCGCATCTCGCCCCATGTGCAGAGCGTCATCGTCATCGCCCAGCGCATCCCGGTCGGCGCCTTCCGCTGCAAAGCGAACGACCCGGTGCAGTACATCGACATGCTGGTCATGCGGCGCATGGACAAGATCGCCTACCGCCTGGCCGACTGGCTCGAGGGCCAGGGTTATCCCAGCTTCGTCACGGCCGCCCAGGAGACCGACTGGAACTACAAGCGCGCCAGCTACGGCCGGCTGTCGACGCGCCATCTCGGCATCGAGGCCGGGCTCGGTACTTTCGGCCTGGAGGTCAACATCCTGAGCCCCGAGTTCGGGCCCCGGCTTTACCTCACCGGCATCCTCAGCGAGCTCGAGCTCGAGCCCGACGCCATCATGACGGAGCAGGTCTGCATCGGCGAAAGCTGTTCGCGCTGTTTGCATGCCTGCCCTTCCGACGCCGTGCGCCACTTCGGCATCGACAAGCGGGCCTGTGCCGTCGAGGCTCAGGAGTACGGCTTCGGCACCATGCTCAAGTTCTGGGACCGCTTTCACAAAGCCGAGCGCGGCGAAAAGGCAAAGATGTTCACGTCGCGCGAGGTGCTGGGCACCTGGCAGGGTTTTCTGCGCGTGGTCGGCTCCTTCGGCGACTGCCCGCGCTGCCTGGCGGTCTGCCCGGTGGGCAACGACTACCATGCCCATCTGGCCCATATCCAAAAGGTCATCCCCGAGAAGACGCCGGAAAAGGCGGCGAAGGCCGCCGACTTCAAAACCGCCCGCAAACTGGGCGGCGACATCCCCGGGCTCGACGATTGGAACCTGCGTTGGGTGGGACGCGAGGGCTACCAGGGCATCGTCGCCCGCCAGCTTCAGGCCTTCAAGAAATTGCAGGCCGGGCGGGCCGAAGACGAGAGGGAATCCTGATCATGGTGGCCATCTTCAAGTCGGACCTGACGGCCGCCGAGGTCAAAACCAAGGCCCGCGAGCTGGGCGCCGATCTGGTCGGCATCGCCGACGGCCGGGTGATGGACGCCCATCCCCCCGATGGCGATGACCCGCGCCGGCCCAGCGACATCACGGCCCACGACGGCGGCCGCTGCATCGTGCTGGCCAAGCGCCTCAACGCCGGCGCGGCGCGCATCCCGCGCTGGGACGAGCGGCACAAGTACTATAACGACGAGCTCTGCCTGACGCTGCTGGAGGAATGCTCGCTGGAACTGGTCTACTGGCTCGAGGACCAGGGCTTTCCCGCCCTCATCGTGCCGCCGGTGCACGTCGAGCCGCGGCGCTACGGCGGCCAGCCCGGCGAACACCTCAAGCCCATGCTGTCGCTCAGCCATGCCGCGGTCGAGGCCGGGCTGGGTACGCTGGGGCTCAATCTGCAACTGCTGACGCCCGAGTTCGGCCCCCGGGTCATGCTGACAGCGGTGCTGTCGTCGCTGCCGGTGGAGCCCGACCAACGCCTCGGCCAGGCGCTGTGCCACGGCCCGGCCTGCGGGCGCTGCCTGCTGAGCTGCCCCGGCGACGCCGTCGGGCACTGGCAGCGCGACTGGCCGGCCTGCGACCGCTTCCGCTCGCCGCACGGTTTCAAGGCGCTTTCCGACCACGTGGTGGCAATCATCAACGAGCCCGACCCCGGGCAACAGGCCGAGCTGATCCGCTCCGAGAGCACCTTCGATCTCTGGCAGAGCATTCTGCGCGGTGCCGGCGTCATCACCGGCTGCCGGCGCTGCCAGGACGTCTGCCCGGTGGGTGCCGACGCGGACGGGCTGCTGGGCGACGTGCTCGACGAGATCGCCGAGGCGACGCCCGAGAAGGAGGCCCGCCGGGCCACTTTGGCGGCCGCCGGGCCGGAGCCCGAAGCCTACCAAAGCCAGGGCCGCTGGATCGGTACCCTGGAGGAGAACCGACGAGGATCGAAATGAGCCAACATCCCGACCCCTATTCCGACCTGCCGCCACCCTTTTCGCTGCCCAAATCGCGGGCCGAGATCGAAGAGATCCAGCGTCGGCGGAAACGCATAGCGGTCGAAACCGCGCGCCGCGCCCCCTTCTTCGCCGGCAAGCTCGACCACGTCGACCTCGAACGCCTCGACGATCCCGAGGAATGGCGCAAGATCCCCATTCTCGACAAGGAGATGCTGCGGGCCCTTTCCAACGAGGAATTCTATCGCGACTTCTGTATCGCGCCCAGGCGCGAGATCGCCGAATACTGGCGTTCGGGCGGCGCCACCGGGCGGCCGCTCTTTTATCCCCGGACCCATGAGGACATGCGCTACAACATGCCCGGTTTCCGCCGCACCTACGATTGCATGGGCAGCGGGCCCGAGGACATCGCCTTCAATTCCTTTCCGCTCGGCATTCACCCGGCCGGTCATTTGTGGGCCCGGGCCGGTGAGCAAATGGGGCTCGGCATGGTCTGGGCCGGAGCCGGCGCGGCGCTGCCCTCGTCGATCCAGCTCGAGCTCATCGACACCTTCGAGCCCAACCTCTGGATGGGCATGAATTCCTATGGCCTGCATCTCGCCAACATGGCCGAGGCCGCCGACACCGACTTGGCCGGCGGCTCGGTCGAGCGTGTACTGTGTACCGCCGAGCCCATGTCGGAAGCCAAGCGGACCAAGCTGCAGCGTGCCTGGGGGGCCGAGGTCTTCGACTGCTTCGGCATGACGGAATGCACCATGATGGGCGGCGAGAGCCCGGCCCACGACGGCTATCACATGTATACCGACCTGGCTTTCATCGAGGTGCTGGACCCCGACACCCTACAGCCGGTGGCCGAGGGCGAGGTCGGCACGCTGGTGGTGACGCCGCTCTGGGGCAACCACTCGACGCCCTTCCTGCGCTGGTCGTCAGGCGATCTCGTGACGCTGCGCCAGGAAGGCCGACACGACGGGCCCTATGCCGTCTTTCCCGTGCTCAAGCACGCCCAGCGCACGATCGGCTTCTTCAAGGTGCGCGGCATCAACATCGGCCATTCCGAGTTCGAGGACTTCATGTTCGGCCAGGCCGAAGTCAACGACTTCAAGGCCGAGGTGGTGTCGGGCGAAGGCAACGACGAGTTCAGGCTGTCGGTGGAATTCAAGCGCGGCAGCGGCGCCGAGGTGACCCAGGCCCTGGCCGGCCGCGTCAAGCAGACCTTCGAACTCAGCCTCGCCGTGGTGGTGCTGGAAACCGGCACGCTGGGCAAGGAGTTCGAAAAAAACGTCAAGGCACCGCGCTTCGTCGATCGCCGCGAGTAGGGCGGCAAACCCCTTACCCCCGATACCCCCGGCGGTGCATACTCGGGCCATGCCCAGCGGTCGCCACCATTTGCAGATCCCCGGACCCACCAACGTGCCGGATCGTATTCTGCGCGCCCTGGCCCGGCCCACCATCGACCACCGCGGCCCGGCCTTCCAGGAACTCAGCCAGCGCCTGCTGCAGGGGCTGGGCCCGGTTTTCGGCACCAAGGACCCGGTGCTGATCTTTCCCGCCTCGGGCACCGGTGCCTGGGAGGCGGCCCTGGTCAACAGCCATTCGCCGGGCGATCGCAGCTTGATGTGCGAGACCGGGCATTTCGCCGGGCAGTGGCGGCGCCTGGCGGAACGGTTGGGGCTCGAGGTCGAATACCTGGCCGGAGACTGGCGCCACGGCGCCGATCCCGAGGCCATCGAGGCGGCGCTGTCAGCCGATCGCGGGCACCACATCAAGAGCGTTTGCATCGTTCACAACGAGACCTCCAACGGCGTCGTCTCGCGCCTGGCCGAGGTGCGGGCGGCCATCAGTGCCGCCGGCCACCCGGCGCTTTTCATGGTCGACACCATCTCGTCGCTGGCCGCCATGGACTACCGCCACGACGATTGGGGCGTCGACGTCACGGTCGCCGGTTCGCAAAAGGGCCTGATGCTGCCGCCCGGGCTCAGCTTCAATGCCGTCAGCGAGAAGGCCCTGGCGGCTGCCGCCACGGCGACCTGCGCGCGGGCCTACTGGGACTGGGCTGACATGCTGGCGGCCAACCGGGGCGGCCTCTTCCCCTATACGCCGGCCACCAATCTGCTCTTTGGCCTCGAGGTGGCGCTGGAGATGCTGGCCGAGGAGGGGCTGGCGAACGTCTTTGCCCGCCATGCCCGCCTGGCCCAAGCCACGCGCCGCGCCGTGCAAGCCTGGGGGCTCGAGGTCTGTCCCCTGGATGATCGCGAGCAGAGCAATTCGCTGACCGCGGTGATGTTGCCCGAGGGCTTTGATGCCGACGACTTTCGGGCTCTGGTGCTGGAACGCTTCGACATGTCGCTGGGCAACGGGCTGGGCCGCTTGGCCGGCCGCGTCTTCCGCATCGGCCACTTGGGCGATTTCAACGAGCTGATGCTGGCCGCTACCCTCTCGGGCGTCGATATGGGCCTGGGGCTGGCCGGCGTGCCACACCAGCCGGGTGGCGTCGAGGCGGCCTTGAAAGACCTGACCGCCGGCGATGCCTGATCCCGGCGCGCCCCCGGCCGGCTGCCGCTCTGCCGGACACCTAACAGACTCAAAACACCCCCTCCCTAACCCTCATATGGGAGTCTCGTTGTCAAGGTGGAACTCCTTTTGGTTTGGTTGTGATCGTCAGGCTTCGCACAGGATGGCCTCGTTTACGTTTTGAGCGGCATTGCCGCATCACCTCATATCCGGTCGGGCACTGTTCGCCCGCACCCAGTTTCCGCCTGGCTGCGGTTCTGAGGCCTTTAAGGATGGGACCCATCTCCCCCAACGGCTTTGTTGGGCCCAGGGTCGGGCCGGTCACCATCCGCCCGTGCGATCGCCGGCGCGATCGCCGGGTCGTCAGGTCGCTTTGGGTTCGATCATTTTCCTTTCTTGAAGACGGCGGCCGTGGGCACCAGGCCGGTTTCCAGGTAGCGCCATAGCGCCACCACCAACTTGCGTGCCAGGGCTACGATCATGATCTTGCGCAGCCGGCCCCGGGCATCGCCCACACGAGCCCGGTACCACTGGCTGAGCTCGCTGTCCGGTTGGTGGCGCAACCACAGCCAGGCCAGCTGGATGGCTGTGCAGCGAGCTCGACGGTTGCCGGCCTTGGAGATGCCCTGGTCGCGGGACAGGCCGCCGCTCTGCCAGGGGCTGGGGGCCAGACCGACATAGCTTGCCACTTGGCGCCGGTTCTCGAAGTCCTTCCAGTAGACCTCACCAGTCAAGTTCGTGGCGAAGTTCGGGCCAATGCCTTTGAGGCGGGTCAGCGCCGTCGCCTTGGTGACTAGCGCCTGCGGCATCGCGCTGGCTCGTTCGTCTTCCAGGGCCTTCACTTGCTGGCAAATCATCCGTAGCCGCTGGTGCTGGCGTTTCAGTTCAGCCACCAGACATTGACCCAAGGGCCGGCCCCGGTGGTCGCACTGGGCTTCCAACCAGGTCAGCCAGTCGGCCCGCTTCGGATGGCCCGCCGCCAGGCCCTGGGTGCGCAGAAGACTCTTGATTCGGTTGACATGCGCCGTGCGTTCCTTGACCAGCCGCTCGCGCTCGCGCATCAACCGCCGGGCGTCCTCCTGGGCCGGGCTCGGCACCCGCACCACGCGTACCACCCGAGGCTCGCCGCGCAGATA
>JASLXG010000004.1 GCA_030740435.1 Alphaproteobacteria bacterium
AGATCGGCGGCTCGGGCATCGAAGGTCGGCTTCGCAGGTGGCGCCGGCTTCGCGGTTGCGGATCCGGCTCCTGACAGCGAAGATCGGCGCACGAAGAGGAATTCGCCACCATCGTGGCCAGCGCGACGGATGTCTGAATACTGCGGCGTCTGATCGGATTCCAGCGCCACCGGCCGTTTGAGCCGGGAAAACAGGGTCTGCCCCTCCAGCACCCCGGAATTTTCGCTGAGCGCTTCGAGGAAGGCTTTGGCGAACACCGAATGCGCCCCGCCACCAGCGTCGAGAACCGGCTCCAGGCCGCCCGATACCAGGGCCGTGCGCGAGCGCCGCTTGACCATGCGCTTGAGCCAGATGTTGCGCTCTGCCGCCGTCTTGATCCGGACCGGTGCAGTCCGCACCAAGGTCCCGGAGAAACACGAATCGGCGACCACCATGACGTGCCGGGCTCGCAAAGCCCGCAGCATGTTGGTCACGTCGTCGTTGGAGATCCAGTTGGCCGGGCTGTTCTTCTTGGCGTCGACGGGCAGCCAATAGCCTTCCTCGGCATAACTGTCTAGCACGCCGTGGCCTGCGAAGTAGATCAGCAGGTTGTCGTTGGCGGTCAAACGGCCTCTCAGGGCCGCCAGGGCGTCGATGATGTCGGCTCGGGTGGCGTTGAGCAGCATTTTGCTCTCGAAGCCATAATCGCTCGACAGGACCTTGGTCACCGCCCGGGCGTCGCCCACCGCCGTCTGCAAGCGTGGCAGGTCGAAGCCCTGGTCGGGAGCGAAAAGTAGCGAGTGAGCCAGCCACTCTGAAAGGGATCGAAGAGATCGAAGACTAGAATGACCGCTCTAAGGATTGCCGTCAGAATGGCGACCCTAGCCGGCGAATCGCGTTTTGGGGGCACACGGCGCAGCTAGATCTTCCCAAACATTCCCAAATCGATAAGACAAGTCGTCAGACCATCCAGCAGTTTCTGGCCCTTCGGGACGATTCGCACCTTGTCGGGGAGGGACTTGAGGACCGGGGACCCGGGCTCATGGCTGGTTGTCAAAACAAAGGGAATTTCTGAGGTCGCTTCGATGGTCTCAAGGACGCGGGCGAGCTCGACTCCGCTCAACAGTTTGAACTAGGTGGAGGCAACGATCAGGTCGGGGTGTAGCGATAGGGCGAGCCCGATGGCCTCGATCGGCAATTCGGTGAACGAAAGATCGAAACCGCACGAAGCCAACTCCCGTCCGATGACGGTCCGTTCCACCCCCTTCGTCATGACCAAGAGCACGGTGACGTTACGCACCTGATCGGCATCGACTGTTGCCGCAGCACTTGACGGCAGGCCGAGCACGATCGCGTCCAACTGCTCAGCGGAGGGATCCTGACCGGCTTCAAAGATTTCACGGATGCGATCGACGTAAATTTGGACGTCACCAAGCTGGTCGTTGCTCAGGCGACGGGTCGCCTCGATGTAATCCTCGAGGCGGTGGGCAACGAGCGTTACGGCGGCAAACCCGTGGGTACCGGCCGAGCCTTTGAGACTGTGGATCTGTCTTTGCAGTTCAAAAAAGTCGTCCCCGCGGTCGCCGACGCCGCGAATCATGCGGTCAATAAATCCGTCGATTTCATCCAGTGTGTCAGTGATGCCGCCCAAATATTCTTCGCGCAGTTGGGCAAGAACACCTTCAAGATCGCCGCTCATTCCGGCCCCTCCAAATTCGATCCCGGCTGATCGCTTCCGCCAAATCCACAAGCCATGCGGTTCTCCTTGTCGATTCTGACGTTATTTTTCAAACAGTCGAGTAACAACTGACACACTGTGCCACGGGCCTTTTGGTCGCCGGTTCATCGCGGCATATTGTCCGCAATGGGTCATGAGCGGCCGATTGGGCGGTGTCGGCATGGTGCCTCGTTTGCTCGATATGTAGTGGGTGTCTGTCTCAAGCGGATAGGCACGCCTCACACCCCGCTCTCGAAACGCCGGTCCAGCAGGCGCCGTGCCTTGCCCTCACGGCCGATGTTGGCAACCTCCGCCAGCGCCCCTTCGGCCACCAGCTCGACCGTGACACGTAGCCCCAGGTCTTGGTGCAGGCGAACTTGCAGATGCTCCTGCAAGCCATCCAGCGCCCCGGCCTTATCCACCACTTCGACGCGCACCGTAAGCTCGTCGCGCAGCACGCCTTGGCGCCGGCTGCGCTCGGCCATCACGATCCACTCGCCCGTGGTGCGCTGGTCGCTACGCACGGCACTCAGGCAGGCCATGGGGTAGACGTTGGTGCCGCGGATCTTGACCATGTCGTCGCTGCGGCCGAGGAACCTGTCCATGCGGCGAAAGTGCGAACCCAGGGCGCTCTCGCGCCTGGGCAACTCGCGGGTCAGGTCGCGCAGATTGAAGCGGATCAAGGGCGGGATCTGGCGAAACAGCGAGGTGACCACCAGGTTGCCCTCCTGGCCGGGCGAGAGCGGTCGTCCGTCGTCTGTGTCCAGGACTTCGAGATAAAGACAGTCCTCCATGAAATAAAGCCCATCCTTGTCGGGGCCCTCGAAGGAGGCATGGGAGATCTCGTGGGTGCCGTAGTTGTCGTAGACCGGGCAGCCGTAGAGCTCTTCCAGCTCGCGGTGCAGCAAGCCTGCGGTATCCGGTCCCAGGTAACAGGCGATGAACTTGAGCTTGGCGTCGCGCATGTCCCGGCCCTGCTCGCGCGCCGCGGCCGCCAACTGGGTCAGGTATTCGGGGAAGCTGACGATGATCTCGACGCCGTAGTCAAACAGCGTCTCGACCTGCTTGGCGCTCGGCATGACGACGCCCGAGCCGGTGGTCAGCGGCATCACGCCGAGGTAATCGTGGCAGGCCTTGTAGTAGGCCCAGGCCAGGTTGGCCAGCGAACAGGTGGCCGGGATCTGCAGCGCGTCGCCGGGCCGGGCGCCCTGGATATAAAGGCTGCGGGCGATCTGCAGGCCGTTCATTTCCCACTCGCGGGGGCCGTACATGGTGGGCCGGGGCTTGCCGGTGGTGCCGCCGCTGGTCTGCATCTTCAGCGGCATGTGGACCAGAGCCTCACGGCGATCGAGACCGGTGATGGTGCCGTAGGGAGGATGCCGGGTCTGATTTTCCTTGATGTCGTCGGAGTTGAAGGTGGGCAGCTTGGTGATGTCATCGAGGCCGCGGATGTCGCCCGGCTCGATGCCGGCGCCGCCCCAGAGCTGGCGGTAGAAATCGTTCTGCCAGGCGAAGGCCATGATCTCGAGGAAGCGGCGGTTCTGTAATTCGCGAATCCGCTCGGCCGGCCATTTGAACACCGTCTCGGCGAAAACGTCGGGCGGCGGATAGTCGGCCAGGAAGGCATCCCAGTCGATGCTGGCATGGTAAAGCGGCAGGCGGCTTGGCGACGGACCGGTCATGTTGCGCTCCTTCATGGGGAACGCCTGATGGTAACCGCAGACGACTGAGAATATTTTGTAAAAGCTGCCTCAGGCCGCCAGGCTGAGTCCCCGGATGGCGCGGTCGAGGATCTGGCGGGCCCGCGGGAAGACCAGTTCCTTCCAGTCGTCCTCGCCGGGATTGGCTATAATCCTTTTCCCTTCGCCGATCGGCTTCAATCCAGCCCGGGAGAACGCTCGACGTGCCTGACCGCCGTCCCGCCCGCAACTTGCTCGTCCTAGCCGTGGGCGCCATGTTCGCGCAGCAGTCGTTCGCCTCGATGGCGCAACTGGTGGTGCCGGTGGCGGCGCCGGTGCTGGCCGATGCCCTGGGCCTGGCTCCGGCCATGATCGGCGTCTATACCTCGATCCTGTTCGGCATGGCCATGCTCGGCGCGCTGTCGTCGGGTCCCTACATCCAGCGCTTCGGCGGCTTGCGCGTGAGCCAGGTGTCACTGCTGGTGATCGGCTTCGGCCTCACCCTGGCAGCCTTTGATGCGGGCCATCTGGTGCTGTTCGCCATCAGTGCCGCCATCATCGGCCTGGGCATGTCGGTGTCGACGCCGGCTTCCTCGCACATCCTCAGCCGCTATGCGCCGCCCCGGATGGCACCGGTGGTGTTTTCGCTCAAGCAGACCGGGGTGCCGGTGGGCGGCATGCTGGCCGGGCTGCTGGTGCCCTTTTTCATCGTGCTCATGGACTGGCAGGGCGCCCTGGTGGCCAGCGGCTTGATGTGCCTGGTGCTGGCGCTCGGCCTGCAGCCCTTGCGCCGCGAGTTCGACCAGGGCCGCAATCCCGACCAAAGCCTGGCGCTGGGCGAGCTGGGACGCACCTTGCGCCAGGTGACGGGGCTGGCGCCGTTGCGCGAATTAGCGCTCGCCACCTTCGTCTTCGTCGGCCTGCAGGCCATCTTCGTCGCCTTCTTCGTGACCTATCTGGTCAAGGGCCTGGGGCACCCCTTGCAAACCGCCGGCGGCGTCTTCTCGGCGGCCCTGGCGGTGGCCATCGGGGCGCGCATTCTGTGGGGCTGGGTGGCCAGCCGTTACCTCTCCCCGCAAGTCGTGTTGGGCCTTTTGGGCCTGGTCATGGCGGCGGCTTCGGCGGGTCTTGCCCTTTGTACGCCGGATTGGCCGATCGTCGCCATCGGCGCCGTGGCCATGGTCTTCACCGGCACCGCCATAAGCTGGCACGGCGTTACGCTCTCCGAAGTGGCGCGTCTGGCGCCCCAGGGCCGGGTCGGCGCGGCCACCGGCGGCGTGCTCTTCTTCACCAGCGCCGGGCTGCTGGTCTATCCCGCCATGTTCGGCCTGATCCTGGGCCTGACCGGCAGCTACGGCCTGGGATTCGCCCTCGCCGGCCTGCCTGCCCTGGCGGTGGGGATTCGCTTCCTGCGGCGCCGGAACGGGGCTTGACATCCGGTAAGAAATTCGTATATTCGAAATATGTCGAATATTGAAACACAAGCTGCACCTGCCCTCGAGCCCGAGCACTATGCCGCCATGTTCAAAGCGCTGGCCAACCCGCACCGGCTGCGCATATTTCTCGACCTGGCGAGCTGTTGCCGTGCCGGCGAGGCCTGCAGCCCCAGCGACCGGTCCTGCGTCGGCGAGTTGGGCAGCGGACTCGGCCTGGCCCAGTCGACGGTCTCGCATCACCTCAAGGAATTGCGCCAGGCCGGCCTCATCCATATGGAGCGTTCGGGCCAGACCATCGAATGCTGGGTCGAGCCGCTGACGCTGCAGGCGCTCTCGGGGTTTTTCAATGAGGCCGCGGCGGCCTGAATTTTTTTGCGTCTAAATATCGAAACCTGTCAAATAGTCGAAGGATCAGGACGATGACCGAACCCACTTCCGAAGAGGTGCGCCGCGAGGTGCGCGAGACCTACGCCGCCGTCGCCCGTTCCGCCAACCCAAGTTGCAGTCCGACGCCCGAGGCCGGAAGTTGTTGCGGTACCGGATCGACTACCGACCAGGTGTCGCGGGGTTTCGGCTACAGCGCCGAGGAACTGGCGGCCGTGCCCGAGGGCAGCAACATTGGGCTGGGCTGCGGCAACCCCACCGCCATCGCGGCGCTGGCGCCGGGTGAGACGGTGCTCGATCTGGGCAGCGGCGGCGGCTTCGATTGCTTCCTGGCGGCCCAGCAGGTGGGCCCCGAGGGCCGCGTCATCGGCGTCGACATGACGCCCGAGATGATCGAGAAGGCGCGCGCCAACGCCCTCAAGGTCGAGGCCGCCAACGTCGACTTCAGGTTGGGTGAAATCGAGCACCTACCGTTGGCCGACGCCAGCGTCGATGCCGTGATTTCGAACTGCGTCATCAACCTCTCGGCTGACAAACCCGCCGTCTACCGCGAGATCTTCCGCGTGCTCAAGCCCGGCGGCCGGGTTTCCATCTCCGACGTGGTGGCCCGCGACACGCTGCCCGACGACCTGGCCCGCGACCTCAAGATGGTGGCCGGCTGCGTCGGCGGCGCCGCCACCATCGCCGAGATCACGGCCTGGCTGACGGAAATCGGATTCGCCGGGGTCTCCGTCAAGGTCAACGAATCGTTCGAACCCGCGGTCGAGGGTTGGGCGCCCGGCCGTGATGTCGGGGACTACGTGGCCTCGGCCACCATCGAAGCCAGGAGGACATCATGACCATGAGGCTGAAGGAAAAAGAACTGGCCGCCGTGGGTATTTCCCTGGCCGCCGGCTGCCGGCCCTGCACCGACTATCACCTCAAGGCGGTACGCCAGGCCAAGGCCGGGGATGAGGAAATCTCGCGGGCCCGCCGCATCGCCATCGGCGTGCGCGGCCGGGCGGCCGAAATCATGGCGGTCCACGGCCTGGCCTCCGGGCCCGCGCCCTATCCGCTCAGCCAAGACCGCACGGCGCTGTTGATCGCCATCGGCGCCGCCTTCACCGTCAACTGCACCACCAGTCTCGAACACTATCTGGCTCTGGCACCGGCTGCCGCCATCGACCAGGACGAGCTCGCGGCGCTGGCCAAACTGGCCACCTTCATCCGCGGCAAGGCGATCTCGCACGTCGAGGCCCTGGTGCCCGTTCCCGTGGAGGCCGCCGCCTAGCGACGTGGGCGACGGCGGCAACAGGAGGTATCGAGATGTGCTTCTTTATGAGCCTCGTTCCAGCGACCTTTTTGGTCGTCATCGGCTATTTCGTGCTCTTCGCCTCGAGCCGGGCGGAGGGCGGCATCCAACGCTTTGGCCGCATCCTGGCGATCTGGGTTTTCGTCGTGGCGCTGGTGCCGGTGCTGGCCGGCGCCTATGCCACCCTCAGCGGCCTCTGCCCCTTCCCCGTCTAGCAAAAGGGGAGTGCCATCATGGCAACGCTTAACGACACGCTCGAAAAGCATCATCAGGCGATCATTCTTTCGCTCTTGTCAGTGATCGCCCTGTTTCTGGCGGCCTGTTCGCTGCATGACATCATCCCGATATGTCACTACGTGTTCGGCTGCGATCATAGTTTTCACAGCGCCATATCCTAGCCCGAGAAAAGGGGACGGGTACCTGAGGGGTCAAAGGTAGCTGTCTCCGTTTTTCGCGACATTTGCGGAGAGATGAAGTTCCTTGACAAATTTTTGATAATTGCATAGGCTATGCATATGGAACAAGAAAATCAACTCGCAGCGTTGGGGACACTGCTCCAGGACCGCCTGGAACAGGCCTTTGAGGACGTCTCGCCGCGGGCGGCATCGATCCTCCTCACCTTGCTGAGCCGGGGTGCGCTGCCGATATCGAGAACCGCCGAAATCGTCGGTATCTCCCAACCGACCGCAACGCGGCTCGTGGACGGCCTGCAGAATCGCGGTTTGGTTCGGCGTGAGCCGCGCGCGGGCCGGGTCGTCACCGTCTCCCTGACGAGGGCCGGGCGGCAGACGGCAAGGAGGTTTCGGCGGGCGCGAGCGAACGTCGCCCGCCAGCTTGCGGAACCGCTTGCCACCCGCGAGCGGGAGCTCCTGGCAAAATTTGTCGACAAAATTCTCTACGCCGCCACCACCGGCCGAGCGGTGGCCAGAACCACCTGTCGCTATTGCGATCATGGCGTCTGCCAGGGCGATGGCTGCCCGATCAACAGACGTGCCGGCGAAATTGAACGTCTCGCGCTTAGCGCGGGCTCAAGCGAGGAATGAACGATGCTCTTGGAACACTTGGGTAATTCACCCACCGTCGACGGAGGAGCCTTCGTAGCACCGGATGCAACAGTGTGCGGCGACGTCATCATCGCCCGGGGCGCACGCGTTATGCACGGCGCGAGAATCGTCGCCGAAGGCGGTAACATCCGGATCGGCGAAAATAGCGTCGTCATGCAGAACGCCGTTGTGCGGTCGACGGTCAGTCACGACTGTTCGATCGGAAACGGCGTTCTGATTGGGCCCACGGCACACGTCGTTGGCGCCACCGTCGAGGATGGGGTTTTCTTGGCCACCGGCACCTCCATCTTCCACGGCAGCCGTCTGGGCCGTGGCTCGGTGGTTCGCGTTCACGGCATCGTTCACGTAAATTCTGTTCTCGAGCCCATGAGCACCGTTCCCATAAGCTGGGTCGCGGTGGGGAACCCGGCAGGGATATTCAGTGCCGATCTGCACGAGGAAATATGGGCGATCCAGGAACCGCTCAAGTTCTCCCTTACGGCTTATGGCATAGACCAGCCCCTTGGCGAATGCATGGACAAGGTTACGGCCAAAGTTTCGCAACGCCTCGAAACCCACAAGCTCGATACGATCGTCGTCTAGCCCGCATTTCTCAGCGGGCGCGCGACAGCGACGCGCGGATCATGACCCGGTGAGAAATGCCGGCTAGCGGTTTTCCTTATTTGCCCAGGCGCGTCTCAACCAAACGCGCCCAGAAGCTGGCGCCCAGCGGCAGCACGGCGTCGTTGAAATCGTAACTCGGGTGGTGCACGCCCGTGGCCTCGAGGCCGGTGCCGATGTTGAGGTAGGCGCCGGGGCGGTCCTTCATCATGTGGGGGAAGTCCTCGGACGCCATGATCTGCGGCGCCTCTCGTTCGACCATGTCCTCGCCGACCAGGGCGGCGGCCACGTCGGCCACGAAGGTAGCCTCGGCCGGGTCGTTGACCAGTGGCGGGAACAGCACCTGGGTATCGACCTCGGCCGTCGCTCCCATGCCGCCGGCGATGCCCGGGGCGATCTCGTTCAGGCCCTTGACCATGGCCGCCATGGCTTCGTCGCTGAAGGCCCGCATGGTGCCGCGCAAAAATGCCCGGTCGGGGATGACGTTGTAGGCGTCGCCGCCTTCGATGCGGGTGACGCTCAGCACCGCGGTCTCGAAGGGGCTCAAGTTGCGCGAGACCACGGTTTGCAGCGCCGTGGCGATGTGGGCCGCCACGATCACCGGATCGATGCTGGTCTCGGGCCGGGCACCGTGGGCGCCGCGGCCCTGGATGGCGATGTCGAAAAAGCCGCCGCCGGCCATCGTCGGCCCCGAACGCACGGCAAACTCGCCCTCGGCCATTCCCGGACGGTTGTGCATGCCATAGACGGCGTCCACGGGAAAGCGCTCGAATAGCCCGTCGGCAACCATGGCGGCGGCGCCGCCGGTGCCTTCCTCGGCGGGCTGGAAGATGAAGTGGACGGTGCCGTTGAAGTTGCGCGTCTCGGCCAAATAGCGGGCCGCACCCAGCAGCATCACGGTATGGCCGTCGTGGCCGCAGCCGTGCATGCGGCCGGGGATCTGCGAGCGGTGGGCAAAATCGTTGTCCTCGTCCATGGCCAGGGCGTCGATGTCGGCGCGCAGGCCAATGGCGGGCTCGCCCGAACCTAGCCGCAGGCTGCCGACGACACCTGTCTTGCCCAAACCCCGTGCCACCTCGCAGCCGAATTCCTCGAGCCGGGTGGCGATGATCTCGGAGGTGCGCTCCTCCTCGAAGCCGATCTCCGGATAGGTGTGCAGGTCGCGCCGCCACTCGGTGAGTTCGGCGTGGTACTCGGCAATGCGTTCGATGGCAGTCATGGAATTTCTTTCCTGGCAGGGCGGAGCGAAGGCGCGAGCATGGCGCAGAAAGGCGCTCCATTCCAGCCGCTTGCCGCACGGGGCCAAGGCGCTATGGTGCGGACCAAGGGCGCTAGCTTGCGAAAGGTCACGAGATGAACGACATCATCCTGCACCACTATCCCCAGTCGCCGGTGTCCGAGAAGGTGCGCGTGGGGCTTGGCATCAAGGGCCTGGCCTGGCGCTCGGTGGAAATCCCGCGGCTGCCGCCCAAGCCCGATCTGGTGCCGCTGACCGGCGGCTACCGGCGCACCCCGGTGATGCAGATCGGCGCCGACGTCTATTGCGACAGCCTGGCGATTTTGCGCGAGCTGGAGCGGCGCTTCCCCGAACCCAGCTTCGAACCCGCCGGCGGCGCCGCCGGCCTGGCTTGGGGCTTCAGCCGCTGGACCGACGGCGAGTTCTTCGACCTTTGCGTCAAACTGGTGCTGGGCGCCTCGCTGGCCGACCTGCCGCCTGAATTCGCCGCCGACCGCGGCCGGCTCTATCTCGGTCCCGACTGGAACCTGGAGCAGGTGGCGGCCGAGCTGCCGCTGATCGTGGCCCAGGTGCGAGCCCAGTTCGGCTGGCTCGCCCAGCTCGCTGGGTCTTCGTTTTTGGCCGGCGCCGATCCCGGGCTGGCCGATGCGCTGGGCTATTACCTGGTCTGGTTCGTGCGTGGGCGCTGGGCGGGCGGGCCTGAAATGCTGGCCGAATTTCCTGAACTCGAAGCCTGGGAAGCGCGGGTGGCCGAGATCGGCCACGGCCAACCCAGCGAGATGACGGCGGCCGAAGCGCTGGATATCGCCCATGCCTCCGAACCGGCGCCGCCGCTGGTCGACAGCGCCGACCCTCAGGCCCTGGCCGGCCGTCAGGTCAGCGTGGTGCCCGATGTCGATGGCGGCGACCCCGAGGTCAGGGGCCCGGTGCACGGCTGCGATCGCGAATTCATCACCGTGAGCCAGGAAAACGAACGCGTCGGTCGGATCGCTGTCCACTTCCCGCGGGTCGGCTATCGTGTCACTCTGCTCGACGGCGACTGAACAGCGAGGGGCGAGCGGAGGGCATCATGACCACGTTGAGCGAAAAATGTGCGGTTAGCGGCATCGGCGAAACGGCTTACGTGCGCGGCTCCGGCAAGAGCGTCCCGGCCCTACAGATGGAGGCCTCGCTGGCCGCCATTGCCGACGCCGGGCTCACGCCCCGCGACATCGACGGCATCATCCCCTACGCCAACAACGAAGTTGTGGCCGAGGATTTCGCCACCAACTTCGGCCTCGACGACCTGCGCTTTTCCGCCACCACGCCGATGGGGGGCGCGAGTTCCGTGGCGGCGCTGCAGGCCGCCGCCATGGCCATCGTCACCGGCGTTGCCAACCACGTGCTGATCCCGCTGGGCCGCAACGGCTATTCCCAGATCCGGGTCGGCATGCGCATGCAGCAGTTGCCCCAGTTCCGCCTGGTGGGCGAATTCGAGATGCCCTCGGGCGCCGTTGCGCCGGCCCAGTTCTACGCTCCCATGGCGCGCCGCCACATGGAGCTTTATGGCACCACCAGCCTGCAGTTCGGGCGCATCGCCGTGAACACCCGCGAGATGGCGCTAAAGAACTCGAACGCCATCATGAAAAAGCCGCTGACCATCGAGGAACACCAGTCGGCGCGCATGATCTCGGACCCCTTTCGGCTATTCGATTGCTGCCTGGAGAGCGACGGCGGTGCTGCCGTGGTGGTGTCGTCGAGCGAACGCGCCCGCGATTTGCGCCAGACCCCGGTCACCATCATGGGTGTTGCCGAGGGCCACCCCGATTCCCCCAGCGCCATCAGCCAGCGTCCCGACCTGACCACGCTGGGCCTGGCCAAGGCGGCGCCCCGGGCCTTCAGTATGGCCGGCGTCGGGCCCGACGACATCGATGTGGCCGAGATCTACGACTGCTTCACCTACACCGTGCTTTGCCAGCTCGAGGATCTGGGTTTCTGCAAGAAGGGCGAGGGCGGGCCCTTCATCGACGACGGCCACGTCGACCCGGACGGCAAGCTGCCCATCAACACCCACGGCGGCCTCCTCTCGCAGGCCCACGTCATCGGCCTCAACCACGTCGTCGAGTTGGTGCGGCAGTTGCGGGGCGAGGGCGGCAAGGCCCAGGTCAAGGACGCCGAGATCGGCCTGGTCACCGGCTATGGCGACCTGGGCGACGGCTCGGTGGCCATTATGCGCGGCGGAGCCTGATCATGGTCGAGCCCCTGCTGCCGTCGCCCAACGAAGACACGAAGCCCTTCTGGGAAGCCCTCAAGCAACACCGCCTGGTATTGCAAAAATGCGCCCAATGCGGTGCCGTGCGCCACTACCCGCGCCCGGTCTGCCCCCACTGCCACGCCATGGAGGCCGACTGGGTCGAGGCCTCGGGCCAGGGCCGTATCCATAGCTGGACCATCTCGCACCACGCCTTCCACCCCTCCTTCAAGGAGCAGCTGCCGCTGCTGCTGGGCATCATCGACCTCGACGAGGGCGTGCGCTTGAATTGCCGGCTGCGCGACGTGGCCGAGGACGAGATCGCCATCGGCTTGGCGGTGGAGATCGGCTTCGAGGATATCGACGACGAGGTTACGTTGCCCATCGCCCGGCCGGCGGGTTGATTGGTGGGCACCCTCCCGGCCCTCATATGGGGGTCTCGTTGTCAAGGTGGAACTCCTTTTGGTTTGGTTGTGATCGTCAGGCTTCGCACAGGATGGCCTCGTTTACGTTTTGAGCGGCATTGCCGCATCACCTCATATCCGGTCGGGCACTGTTCGCCCG
>JASLXG010000005.1 GCA_030740435.1 Alphaproteobacteria bacterium
ACGGGCGAGGATTGCGACAAGACCTATGGCGTCCTGCCCATCGCCATGAACGAATATCCGCTCGCGCGCGGGCGCGTGCGCTACCGGGGTGAGCCCGTGGCCGCCGTCGCCGCCATCGACGAGGCGACGGCCGAAGCCGCCCTCGATTTGATCAGCCTCGAAGTCAAGGAACTGCCGGCCTACTATCGCATCGCCGATGCCCGAATTCCCGGCGCGACACAGATCCACGAAGACAAACCCGGCAACCTGGAACGGGACGTCCATCACGAATTCGGGGATGCCGACCAGGGCCTCGCCGACGCGGATCTGGTGCGCGAGGAATCATACACCTGCGCCGAGGTCGGCCACGTGCAGATGGAGCCCAATGTCTCCCTTGCAGAATACGATCCGGAGCGGGACCGCCTGACTCTCAAGACCTGCACCCAGGTCCCCTACTACGTCCACATGATGGTGGCCAAGTGCCTGAAGATGGACGAGCAGAGCATCCGCGTCATCAAGCCGTTCGTCGGTGGTGGATTCGGCCATCGGTCGGAGGCCCTGAACTTCGAGATCATCGTTAGCATGCTGGCGCGCGCGGCCTGCGGCACGGTGCGCATGTATCTGAGCCGCGAGGAGACGTTCCTCACCCATCGCGGCCGCCCTGAGACCGAGATCAAACTGAAGCTCGGCATGAAAAAGGACGGCACCCTCACCGCCTGCATCGCCGAAGTTCTGCAGGCAGGCGGCGGCCACGCCGGATACGGGATCGTCACCATCCTCTATTCCGGGGCGTTGCTGAATGCCATCTACGACATTCCGGCGGTCAAATACGACGGCTACCGGGTCTACACCAACACGCCGCCCTGCGGCGCCATGCGCGGCCATGGCACGGTCAACACACGCTTTGCCTTCGAATGCGTGCTCGACCAACTTTGCTCCGAGATGGGCCTCGACCCCTTCGAAGTCAGGCGTAAAAACATGATCCAGGCGCTAACATTCACCGAGAACGACTTGATGGTGAAGTCCTGCGGCCTGCCGGAGTGCCTCGATTGGGTCGAGGAAAAGTCGGGCTGGCAGAGCAAGAAGAACGGCCAGCTCGGACCTTGGCGTGGTGTCGGCATGGCCGCCTCGCACTACGTTTCGGGCGCCTCCAAACCGGTGCACTGGACCGGCGAGCCCCACGCCACCGTCAACCTCAAGCTCGACTTCGACTGCTCGATCACGGTGCTGACGGGTGCTTCAGACATCGGCCAAGGCTCGTCCACCATCCTGGCCCAGTGCGTCGCCGAAACCATGGGGCTGGATCTCTCGCGCATTCGCGTGGTCGCCAACGACAGCGCCGTGACGCCCAAGGACAACGGCTCCTACTCTTCGCGCGTCAGCTTCATGTGCGGCAACGCCGCCATCGACGCGGCCAACAACCTCAAAGAAATCCTGGTGGCGGCGGCGGCTCGCAAACTCGAGGCCGAGCCCGGCGATATCGAAGTGTTGGGGGAGACCTATCGCGTGGCCCAAAGCCAGGACCCGGGCCTGACCTTCAACGAGGTGGTGATGGCGGCGCTGGAGAAGACCGGCACCATCACCACCAAGGGAACCTTCGACACCCCGACTGAATCCCACGGCGGCAAAAAGTACCGCGGCTCGGCCATCGGCGGCACCATGGGCTTTTCCTATTCCGCCCAGGTGGTCGAGGTTAGCGTCGATCCCGACACCGCCCAGATCACCGTGGAGCGGGTCTGGGTGGCCCAGGACGTGGGTTACGCCCTTAACCCGCTCTCCGTCGAAGGCCAGATCCAGGGCTCCGTCTGGATGGGCATGGGCCAGGCACTGAGCGAGGAGACCTGCTACCACGAAGGCCTGGCCGTCAGCGGCAACTTCCTCGACTACCGCATCCCCACCATCAGCGATACGCCGCCCATCGAGACCCACATCGTCGAGAGCATCGACCCGGGCGGCCCCTTCGGCGCCAAGGAAGCCAGCGAATGCGCGCTTTCGAGCTTCCTGCCGGCGCTGGCCAACGCCGTCGCCGATGCCACCGGGGTCAGGCCCGACGAGACACCGGTAACGCCGGACCGGCTTTATGAAGCGCTGGCCCGCCAGGCCCGCCAGAACGCCCAGGCGGCGGAATAAGGGAGTAGGCAAGATGGACGTGCTGCCCGATTTCCGACTGCACCGCCCCGCCACCATCGCCGAGGCCGTGGCCGCTTGCGCTGACGCCTCCGATGCCCGCTACATCGCCGGCGGTACCGACCTGTTGGCCAATGTGCGCCGTGGCCTGACCCCGGCCGGCGCCTTGATCGACCTCTCGGCCATTGCCGAGCTGCGCCAGATCGAGCGCGACGCGGCCGGGCTGCATCTGGGGGCCAGTGTAACCTTGGCCGAGATCGCCGAAGATGGCGCCATCGCGGCCGACTATCCGGCGCTCAGTCAGGCCGCCGCCTCGGTGGCGGCTCCGGCCCACCGCGAGGCCGGCACCATCGGCGGCAACCTCTGCCTCGATACGCGCTGCTATTTCTATAACCAAAGCGACTGGTGGCGCCAAAGCAACGACTTCTGCCTCAAGTACCGCGGCGAGACCTGTCACGTGGTGCCCACCAGCAAGCGCTGCTACGCCGCCTATTCGGGCGACACGGCGCCGGCGCTGCTGGCCCTGGGTGCCGAAATCGACATCGCCGGCCCAGAGGGCAGCCGCCGGCTGGGACTGGCCGATCTCTTCAACGACGACGGCATCGATTATCTCACGCTGGGGCCCGGCGAGCTGGTCAGCGCCATCCATCTGCCACCGGCCGGCGGCCGATCGGGCTACGAAAAGCTGCGCATCCGCCGGGCCATAGATTTCCCCCTGGCCGGCGTCGCCGTCTGGCTGGAGATGGCCGGCGACACGCTGGCGGCACTCCGCATCGCGCTCACCGGCACCAACGCCCGGCCCTTCGTGGTGACGGGCACGGAAGCGGCGCTGGGCCAGTCCCTCGACGACGAGCAAGTGGCGGTGCTTGGCAAACTGGTGCAGAAGCAGATCAGCCCGGTCCACACCACGACCACGCAGCCGCAATACCGTCGCCGCGCCATAACGGCGCTCTCGGGCCGGCTATTACGGCGTTTGGCTGCCGCTTGATGACGATCAAAGCGGCTCTGGCCTCGCGCCCTATGCTGAATGGCAGGTAGCGAAACCGAAGCGAAGGGAAAAGCGTGGGCCAGAGCGACCTCAGCCCCACGACCCGTCTCGGTGCGGCACTTGCCGCCGACCCCGACCTATTCGAGCGGCTGGTGGCCGGCGATGCCGTGTTCGCGCGACTGCGAACCGTGGTGGGAACTCCGACGGCGGACAAACTGACGCTCGACGACGCGGCTTGCGTCGCCGGCCGTGACGTCGCCATGCTATTGGCCATTGCCCGGGGCGAACAAGCGCCGGCGAGCAAGGGCAGCGAAGCTGCGGCCGAGATCTCGGCGCGGCCCGATTGGGCCGATGAAAGCTCGCTCGCTACCGCCCACCGCCTTGACACGCGACCCATTTTCGAACGCCGCGAACACCCCCTGGCGGCGGTCGTCGAGCTCTCGGCGCAGGTGCCGCCGGCGGGACTACTGGTACTCGACTGTCCCTTCGACCCGCTGCCCTTGAGGCGGCTGCTGATCCAGCGCGGCTTCGCCGCCTGGGGCGAGCGGATCGAAGACGAGCATTGGCGTATCTGGTTCCGCCAGGACGCCGGCACTTCCGGCACCCCCGGTGCTGAAGAGGGCGCCCGGCTGTGGCAACAGGACGGGGTGCCGCACATCGACGTCCGCGGACTGGCGGCGCCGGAGCCGTTGTTGGCCGTCGTCCGGCTGATCGAATCCGGGGAGACCGGCAACCGCGCCGTCGTGCTGCTTGATCGCGAGCCGGTCTATCTCTACCCCGAGCTCGGCGAGCGCGGCTGGAGCTATCGCATCGAGGTCAGCGAGCCGGGCCTGGTGCGCCTCTCGCTGAGCCGCGACAACGCTTGAGAGGCGGGCATGAGCTCTCCCGGTGCTTTCCTCGGTGGAGCCAACGAGCGCCTGCTGCCGGCCTCGATCCCGTTTCGCTATTTCGGCGCCGCCGCGGTTTTCCATGTAGCGGTCTGGCTCGTGCTGCTGCTGGGCGGCGACGATGTGGTGCAATCCGAGGGCGGTTTCGGCTTGCCCCTGGCGGCGTTGCACCTGTTGACACTGGGCGTGCTGGCCATGACCGCCATCGGAGCGGCGCTGCAACTGCTGCCGGTGGCGACACGGCAGCCGTTACGTGCCGTCTGGCCGGCTCGGCTGATCTTCTGGCTCTTCGTCCCCGGCGTGGTGGTGCTAGCTCTCGGCATGGCCAGCGGCCAGGAACTGCAACTTGGGTTGGGTGCCGGGCTGAGCATTGCCGGGCTGCTGATTGCCGCCGCGCTTATTGCCGACAACCTGTTGCGGGCCGGCGAGCAGGCCCTGGTGGCCGCCCACGCCTGGGGCGCCCTGGCTTCGTTGCTGGCGCTGCTGGCGTTTGGCGTGCTGTTGATCGTCGACCAGTGGAGCGGCCTCTTGAGCGACCAGCGCAGCGTCGTCATCGTCCACCTGGGGTTCGCCGCTTATGGCTTCATAGGTCTGCTGGTGCTCGGTTTCAGCCAGATTCTGCTGCCCCTGTTCGCGCTGACGCCGGCGCCTTCCCAACGCCTTGGCTACGGCGCGCTGGGACTGGCCTTGGCCGGACTTGCCTTGCTCCTGGCCAGTGGCCTGGGCCAAGCCTGGCTGCTGCCGCCGGCCATCGTGCTCGGCCTGGCCGCCAGCGCCAGCCACCTGGGCGCCATGGTCCAGGTCTTGCGCCGCCGCATGCGCCGACGCCTGGGGCTTTCGTTCAAACTCATCTATCTGGCCTGGCTGGCGCTGCCGCTCAGCCTGCTGCTGGCCTTGGCACTTTCCCTTGACCTCGGCCCGGCGCGGGGCGGGCCACTCTTTGTGGCGCTGCTAACGCTGGGCTGGATGCTTACCTTCATGCTCGCCACCCTGCAGCGCATCGTGCCCTTTCTGGCCTCGATGAACAGCGTCCGGCCAGGCCAGCCGCCACTGCTGCCTTCGGCGCTGGCGCCCGAGTGGCCGACCCGGCTGAGCTTCTGGGCCCACTTGGCTGCGCTGGCCCTGGTGGGTTTGGGCATCATCGCCGGCTGGGGGCTGCTGGTCCGCCTGGGGGGCGCCGCCGGCCTGGTTGGCGCTCTTGCCTTCGCCTGGTTCTTCACTACCGTGGTGCGCCGCATGACAGCCAAAAACCAGGCCGGCGCGGGCTGAAAGCGTTGGCGTCGATGAAATTATATGGTAATTTGGTACCGAATTACCTATTAAAAATGACGACATAATGATCGAGGACTCTGCATCATGATGGAATACAGCCGACAGATCACCCGAACCCTGCACCAGGAGCATCTTGCGACGCTCGGCTTCGTCGATCGCCTGGACACTTTTCTGGCGCAGCACCGAGGCGACGCCCCGGCTCCCCAAGGCGCCGATCTCGAACGCCTGTTGGGTGATCTCAGGGCTACCATCGGCGACGCCGTGGCCAAGCATTTCGACTTCGAGGAAAGCCGGCTCTTTCCCGCCCTGGTGGCCGGCTTCGGCGACAACGCCATGGTCATGATCCTGACCCAGGAGCACGAAATATTGCGCCCCTTGGCGAAGCAACTGGTGACGCTGGCCGGGATCGGCGAAAGTGGTTTCGAACCTGCCACCTGGAGCGAGTTTCACCGCCAGGGATGGGAATATGTCGAACGCATGGTGTCGCACATCCAGAAAGAGGAAATGGGCCTGTTGCCGGCGCTCGAGGACGTGCTCGACGACGAACAAGACGCCAGCCTTCTGGAAGAGTACGCTATGAGTGGCTAACAGCCGCTGGTTGGGAAGATCAGGCTATGAGCAGTTCCTCGAAGATGACGCTCCGCGCCCTCGTCGCCGACGACCTGGACGAGGTGGTGGAGATCGATCGCCAACACACCGGCCGCTCGCGCCGCGACTTCTTCCAGCGCCGCATCGCTGCCGCCCTGGAGAGCCCCGGCGACTACATCCAAGTGGCCATCGCCGATGACAACGACTTCGCCGCCTTCGCCACGGCGCGGGTGTTGTCGGGTGAATTCGGCAGCCCGGAACGGGCCGTGACGCTCGACCTGATCGGCGTCGACCAGGCCTTTGAGGCCCAGGGCCTGGGCCGGCACCTGCTGGCCGGACTGATCGAGGTCGTGCGCAACAAGGGCATCGCGGTGCTGTTGACCGAGGCCGACTGGACCAACCACGACCTCTTGCGCTTTCTCGACGCCTCGGGCTTTGACATCGGCCAGCGCCAGGTCATCGAGCGCAACACCGAGGTGCGCATTCTCGACGACGGCGACGACACGGACGAATTCGACGAGACGGCCGTGGGCGCGGCGCCGCAATTGGCCCACGACCGGGTACCGGTGCGATCGCTCGAAGCCGCCGACATCGAGGCCCTGCTGGCCATCGACCGGCGCATCACCGATCATGACCGCAGCGATTATCTCCGCCAGAAGGCGGCCGAGGCGCTGGACGCCTCGGCGGTGCGGGTCTCGCTGGTGGCCGAAATCGACGGCTTCCCGGCCGGCTTCGTGATGGCGCGCATGGACTTCGGCGAGCACGGCCGCACCGAGCCCGCGGCCGTCTTGGACACCATCGGCACCGACCCGCGCTACGGCTTCCGTGGCGTCGGTACGGCGCTGCTGTCGCAGCTCATGATGAACCTCTCGGCGCTGCACGTGGAGGCCGTGCAAAGCACGCTTTCCTCGAGCGACTTCGACTTGCTCGCTTTCCTCTACCGCTGCGGCTTCCAGCCCTCCTCACGCCTGGCTTTTACCAAGCGGCTGGATTAGGGGCGCGGCGGCGGTAAAACAAAACACCCCCTCCCTCCCCCATCATGGGCTAAAGTATGCACACATCTTGATGCGACAAATTGACTCAGGGCACAAGATGTAGGTTTCCTTGCATCGGGATTGTGTGATTCTGTTTCCGACACTTTGGAATTGCCGGGGTGTCATGATGCAAGATTGCCAGGATGTGTTGTCGGGCCGGTTAGGGGATCGCCGCCTTGAATAAGGGGGGCGGCGGTGCTTGAAGAGATGGTTGCGTGCCAAGGTGTCTCGCTGCGTCGGTTGGGCGGCTGCCGGGCGCGGGAGGTGCGTTTCGGACGCTTTTTTGGCAACTCGAAAGTGACTGTGGAGCGGCTGATCGAAAGCTGGGGCACTGGCACTGCGGAGTCTGCGGTGGGGCGCCATGTGCTTGCGATCCAGGACACCAGCGAGTTCAACTTCAAGACCACGGCGGAGCGGCAGCGCGGCCTGGGTGAGATCGGCAAGGGGAACGGCCGCGGCGCCCTGGCGCACGTCATGCTGGGTCTCGATGCGCAGGACGGCAGTTGTCTCGGCCTGGTTTCGGGCCGGATCTGGACCCGCCAGGGCCGGGTGACGCGGCCGCACGGCAAGCGGCCGCTGACGGCCAAGGAATCGGAGCGCTGGCTGAGCACTGCCGAGGCGGCCAAATCGGTTCTGGCCGATGCCGCCATGGTGACGGTGCTGGCCGACCGCGAGAGCGACATCTACGCCGGCTGGGCGCGGCTGCCGGAAGCCAACTTCCACCTGATCACGCGGCTCAGGGGAGACCGGCGATTGGCCACAGGTGGCAAACTCCACGCCTTCGGAGCCAGCCTGCCGGTGGCCGGCAAGCGGCAGCTTGAGCTGCGCGCCCAGCCCGGCCGATCGGCGCGAACGGCGTTGCTGACGCTACGTTTCGGCACGGTGGCATTATGCCGGCCCAAGAATACGCCCGAGCACGATCTGCCGCCGAGCGTGACGTTGTGTCTGGTCGAGGTCGTCGAACTGGAACCACCGAATGGTGTCGAGCCGCTACACTGGCGCCTGCTGACGACGCACGAGATCAACGCCGCCGCGGGCGCCTGGCAGATTGTCGACTGGTATGCCCAGCGCTGGATGATCGAACAGCTGTTTCGGGTGATGAAGCGCCAAGGGCTGAAGGTCAAGAACAGCCAGATAGAGAGTGCTGATCGGCTGCTCAAACTGATCGCCATGGCGGCCAGCGCCGCGGCCCTTACGCTGCAACTGGTCCAGGCCCGCGACGGCGCCGACGCCCGCTCGGCCGGCGTCGCTTTCAAGCCCGAGGAAATCGAAACCCTGGAGGCCGTCAACCCTCGTCTCGAGGGTAAAACCGCAAAGCAAAAAAACCCCCACCCCCAGCACAGCCTCGCCTGGGCGGCCTGGATCGTCGCCCGCCTCGGCGGCTGGGATGGCTACCGATCATCGAGACCACCGGGGCCCATCACCTTCGCCAACGGTATAAATCACTTCAAAGCAATCGCAACCGGTTGGGCGCTCAGAGATGTGTGCATACCTTAGACCATCAAGGGGGAGGGGAAAAAATTGAAATAACAATAAGATAAACTCCCTCCCCCCTTGTGGGGCAGGGTTGGGGTGGGGGGGTAGCCCTCAGTGAAAAAGCTCGGCCCTGGCCAGCAGCTCGTCGAGGCCCGGCTCGTCCGGGTTGCGCGGCTTGCCGGGGTGGATGGGAGAGACCTGGCAGGTCTCCGCTTTTCCTTTGATAGTCGCTGGGACCCAGCACAGGGACCAGCGGATATTATTGACATTGCCCGACCTGCGTCGTCCAGTCGTCAAAACTCCTGGGGCAGGTCCTTCAGGTCGGCCCAGGAGTAGACGGGCCCCTTCACGCACACATAATCCTTGCCGACGTTGCACCGGCCGCACTTACCGACGCCGCATTTCATCTTGTTCTCGAGGGTCGTGTAGATCTGCTCGTCGGCGAAACCCAGGTTCTTCAGGTTCATGATCACGAACTTAATCATGATCGGCGGGCCGCAGGTGATGGCGATGGCGTTGTCGGGCGAGGGCTCCTGCGCCACGATGTTGGCCGGGACGAAGCCGCAGAACTCCTCCCAGCCCTCCTCTTCGGAATCCACGGACAGGTGGACCTCGGCGTCGCTCCGGAGCTTTTCCAGCTCGGACCGGTACATGATGTCGCGCGACGTCCGGCCGCCGTAGAAGACAGTGATCGCCCCGAAGTCGGCCCGCCGGGCCACCACCGTCTGGACCACCGGCCAGATGGGGGCGAGGCCGCAGCCGCCGCCGATCAAGACCAGGTTCTTTCCCTGCCAGGCCTCGACCGGGAAGTCGTTGCCGTAGGGGCCGCGGACGCCGATGACGTCGCCCACCTCCAGATCGTGGAGCGCCGAGGTCACGCGGCCAACACGCATGACGCTGAACTGCTTGTAGTCTTCGATAAGCGGCGATGAGGCGATGGAGATCATCATTTCGCCCTTGCCGAAGACCGACAGCATCGCACACTGGCCGCAGGCGTGTTCGAATCCGTCGCCGTCGGCGAAGGTGACCTGGAAAGTCTTGATGGCGCGGTTTCCCTCGACCTCGGTCTTGATGTGGGCGATGCGGCCCGGTTTGGGCAGGTAGATGTTATTTGGCATGGCCGGCCACCCTGTTGACGATCGCGACGATGTCGATTCCCACCGGGCACTCGGTGATGCAGCGCCCGCAACCGACGCACTGGTGGGTGCCATGGTTTTCGAAGAAATAGAGGAACTTGTGGCAGACCCGCTGACGCAGCCGGCTGCCGCAGTCAGGCCGCGGGTTGTGTCCCGATGAATGCATGGTGAAGTCGGGGAACTGGCAGGTGTCCCAGGTCCGAACCCGCCGGCCTTCGAGGGGCGTCGAGCCCGTGACCTCGTCGGTGATATCGAAACAGTGGCAGGTTGGGCAGAGGAAGGTGCAGATGCCACAGCCAATGCAGGCGCGCGCCATTTCGGACCACAGCGGCGAGTCGAATTCCGCCTCCAGACGACCCGGAACCGCCTCCATGTCGGGGAGGGTCCGCTGTGGGTGTTGGCGGGACAAGGCGTGGGTTTCCTCCAGATCCTTGCGGTCCCGGTCGCCGGGCTCGCCGAACAGGGGCTCGGCCAGGGTGACCAGCGCGGCGCCCTGGTCGGTCAGCGCCTTGACGGCGTACCGGTTCTCCAGGTCGGTCATCAGGATATCGAGGCCATCGTCGGAGTGGGGCGACCCCCCGACCGCGAGACAAAAACAGTTCGCCGAGGGCGGCTTGTTGCAAGCGAGTCCGATCAGGATGGTCCCGCTGCGCCGCGCCCGGTAATAGGGATCCTCCATCTCGCCGGAAAAGACTCGATCGTTGCACGGAGCGCCGCGGCCATCGCAGGGTCGGACCCCGAACACCACGGTGGTGGCAGGGTCGGGAACGGTGGAGTCCAGCACCGGCGCTTCGCCGCTTACCTGGCGGTAGGTGTAGAACACTTCGCGCTGGGGAAAATGGAATCCCTTGGGCGGTTCCACGGTGTTGGGGTGATCCAGCCGCGGGGTCTGCCCGTCGCCGAGCGCCTGGTAGCTCCACGCGTCATCGCCGAAAACCGGCGTCTGGACGTCGTAAGCGCCGAGCTGCGCCACCCACTCGCCCAGGTTCTTCTTGTGGAGGATCTTTTCCACGGCGCTAGCGGATGAAGTCGTTGGGGTCGTCATCGCGAAACGACGCGACCAGTGAGGGTAGATCAGCATCGGTACCGGGCCGGTAGCCGAACGCCTCGTAGGCTTCCTTCTCAAGCTTGGAGTTGAGCAGGCGCAACGGAATGTTGACGGGGCAGACTCGCTCGCATTCACCGCAATCGATGCAACGCCCGGCCAGATGCAGGGCCCGCACCAGATGATATCCGGCGTTCTCGGAGGTCACGGCCGAGCGTTCGATCCACTTGATGCGGTTGGCCTTCTCCTCGGCGCTGGTGTCCGGGCTAACGTTAAAGACGATACTGTCGACGACGCACTCCTCGCAATAGCACATGGGGCAGACCGAGCGGCAGGCATAGCAGCGCAGGCAGCGGTCGAACTGGTGCCGCCAGAATGTCCACGGCGCGTCGCCGAACGCCCGCTCCGCTGCTTCCAGGGCATGGAACGATTCGTCGTAGGTCCGCTCGACAGCCTCTCCGAAAAGGATGTCGTTGACCGCCGGCGACGGAGCCCGGCATTCCAGGCAGCGGTCGGCTAGGATCTCGCGGGCCGGGATCTCGATATCGCCGTCGTCGGTGGTGATGCGGAAGATGTCAGCGCCGGTAAAAGCGGTCGCGTCAGCCGTCCGCCCGTCCAGTCTCTGCGCCAGCTTTCGTTGGTCGATGACACCGGTTCTCTCGCAGGAAACGCCAAGGATGCGGACGTCATCGCGGCTGAAATATTTCTCCTGAAGGAGCACGACGATGCCACGGCTGTCGCACCCCTTGGCCACGAGGGCCACCGGTCGCCGGTCGCCGCCCTCACCCGCTGCGGCCTGTTTCTTGCACTCGTCAACCAGGTAGAGCGCCAGGTTGTGCACGCAGGTGGGATCCCAGGTCAGGTCGTCCGCGTCTTCGGGCCGCGAGACGAAAGCGGGCGCCGCCATGGGGCCGGCGGTGCTGTCCCGGTAGCCGAGGACGAGTCGGACCTCGCCGCTTTCCAGCAGGGACCGCGCCTGGTCCCGAATGTCCTGGGGATCGATCATCGGCGATTCGCCTTTAATTTCTCCTGCGGGCCGAGGGTGCGCAGGTCGTCGACGAACTGCTTGATCACCTGGGCGAACTTGGCGCCCTCGGCCGCTGAGATCCACGACATGCGAAGCCGTTGCGGTTCCAGCCCGACGAACTCGACCAGCTTGTGAACCAGATAGACCTTCCGCCGCGCCTGGTAGTTGCCCTCCATGTAATGACAGTCACCGGGATGGCAACCGGAAACCAGCACGCCGTCTGCGCCCTTGTTGAAGGCGGACAGGATGTAGACGGGTGATACGCTGCCCGAACACATGACGGTAATCGGAACGGCATTGGGGGGATATTCCAGGCGCGACACGCCGGCGAGATCGCTGCCGGCGGACGAGCACCACTTGCACAGAAAGGCGACAATCTTGGGTTCGAACGGTTGGGGCATCGTTTCCGAAACCGTCATTTCCTCTACCATCCTAGTCCTCTACCACCCTAGGCTAGCGCTGATCATCTCGTGCACCTGAAGGGGCGTGACATTCCTGACCTCGATGGCGGCGCGCAGACAGGTGGCCGAACAGGTGCCGCAGCCCTCGCAGAGCACTTCGTTCACCTGGGCCTTGCCGTCGACCAGATGGATCGCGTCGTAGGGGCAGGCCTGGACGCACATCTCGCAACCGGTGCAGAGCGGCATGCGAACCTCGGCTACGGCGGGGCTGTGCGCCAATTCGTCCTGGGACAGCAGACCGATCACCTTGGACGCCGCGGCGCTCGCCTGGGCCACGGTTTCCGGGACGTCCTTCGGCGACTGGGCGGCGCCGGCTAGGAAGATCCCGGCCGTGACGCTCTCGACCGGTTTCAGCTTGGGATGGGCCTCGGCCAGGAAGCCGTCTTTGTCGCGGGCGATCTTGAGGATCTTGGCGATCTCGGCGGTGCCCTTGGAGGGCTGCATGGCGAGCGCCAGAACGACCATGTCGGCGTCGATTTCCACGTTCTGGCCCGACAGCGTGTCGATGCCCAGGACCTTGATCTTGCCGTTCTCCTCGTAGAGCTTGGACACCTTGCCGCGCAGGTAGATGGTGCCGTCCTTCTCCATGGACCGTTGGACGAACTCCTCGTAGCCCTTACCGCCGGAGCGGATATCGATATAGAAGATGTAGGCTTGGCCGTCGGGCACTTGGTGCTTGTAGAGCATCGCGTGCTTGGCGGTGTACATGCAGCAGATCTTGGAGCAGTAGGCGCAGTGCTGCTCCGGATCCCGCGAGCCAGCGCATTGGATGAAGACGATTTCTTTGGGCACTTTGCGGTCCGACGGGCGCAGGATCTTGCCCCCGGTCCCCCCAGCTGCCGAGCACATACGCTCGAACTGGAGCCCGTCGAGGACATCGACGTACTTGCCGCCGCCGTACTCCCCCAATTTGTCCTTGCCGTAGAGATCGAAGCCGGTGGCGACGACGATCGATCCCACCTCCTCGACGATGGTTTCCGGCTTCAAGTCGTAGTCGATGGCGCCGGGCTCGCAGACCTCGGGCTCGATGCATTTGCCGCAGGCGATGGGATTGAGGCCGAGGCAGGCGTCCTCGTCCAGCGTATAGGTGGCCGGGATCGCCTGGGCGAAGGGGATGTATATGGCACGCCGACCGGTCATCCCTCCTTCGTATTCGTTGGGGACGACGACCGGGCAAACCTCGGTGCAGTTGTCGCAGACGGTGCATTTGTCCGGGTCGACGAAGGAGGGCTTGCGCTGGATGGTGACCCGAAAATTACCGACGAAGCCCGACACGTCGGTCACCTCGCTGTAGGTCAGCAGCCGGATGTTCGGGTTCTTGGACACCTCGACCATTTTCGGCGACAGGATGCACTGGGAGCAATCCAGCGTCGGGAAGGTCTCCGAGAGCTTGATCATGTTGCCGCCGATGGTCGGCTGCTTCTCCACCAGGATCACCTCGAAGCCGGCGTTGGCCATGTCGATGGCGCTCTGGATTCCGGCGATGCCGCCGCCGACGACGAGAACCCGGCGGGTGACGGGAATGCCGATGGGGATCAGGGACTGGTTGCGCGTCGCCCGCCGGACGGCGTTGCGCGAGATCTTGATCGCCTTTTCGGTCGCCTCGTCCTTGTCGCGGTGGACCCAGCTGCACTGCTCGCGGATGTTGGCGATTTCGCACTGGAACTGGTTGAGCCCCCCCATTTCCGCGACGTCACGGAAGGTCTTTTCGTGCAAGGTCGGCGAGCAGCATGAAATGACCACCGATTCCAGGCCGTTGTCGCGGATCGCCTCGGCGACCGCCCGCTGGCCCGGATCGGAACACATGAACACAGCGTCGTCGGCGAAGACGACATCGGCGTCCTCGGCCAGTTCCGCGGCCACCCTCTTGACGTCGAGGTTGCCGGCGATGTTGGAGCCGCAATGGCAGACGAATACACCGGTGCGTTTTGCCATCCTTACCCTCCCGCGCCTTCTACGGCCAAGACCTCGCAGCCGTAGTCATAACCCTTCTCGAACGCCTTGATGTTGATCTCGAGAAAACGGTCGGGTACCAGGCCGGGCACGGCCTTCTTCATGGCTTCCGGCGAAACGATATCGGTCACCGCGGTGAAAAACCCCAATGCCACCAGGTTGGCGAAGATCCGGTTGCCCAGTTCTTCGGCGAAGCGGGTCGAGGGAACCGACCGCAACTCGATGTCGGCCCGGGGCGAGCCCGGCTTGACCAGGTCCTCGTCGATGATGAGGACGCCCTCCTCGCGCAGTTCGGGCTCGTACTTGTTGTAGGCCTCCTGGGAGAGCGCCATCAGAACGTCGGTTTCCGAGATGTAGGGATAGAGCACGCGTTCGTCGGAGACCACGAGCTGCGAGCTACAGGCGCTGCCGCGTGCCTCGGGTCCGAAGCTCTGGGTCATGGTGGCGTGTTTGTCGTCGAAGAGCGACAGCGCCTTGCCCATGATCAGGGCGCAGCGGATGACGCCCTGTCCGCCGTATCCGGAAAACCGAATATCACTCATCGCCGTCTTCCCGCCGTTTATTGTCCTCCGCCTCGCGCTCGGGGTCGGTCTTGCCGTACAGCTGGTAGTCGTCGCCGATGACGTTGGCGTAGTGGCTGTTCACGGCATCCAGGTAGGTGGGTTTTTCCTTGTCGACGAACTTGCCCATGACGAGGGGGCCCTGGTAGTCGATGTCCGCGGTCCGGGTATCGGTGCCGTGCTCGATCTCGCAGGCGTCCTGGTAGTATTGCAGGACGTCGACGCCGTCGCCGAGGCGGTTGCGGCGCGCATAGAGCGTCGCGCAGGGCGTGACGACCTCGATGAAGGAAAAGCCCTTCTTGACCAGCGCCTCCTCGATCGAACCGGTGATGCGCCGGGCGTGGAGCGACGTCCAACGCGCCACGTAGGTGGCCCCGCAGGCGTCGGCCAGGAACGGCAGGCTGAAGGGAAATTCGTAATTGCCGTACGGCGTGGTCGAGGCGTTGGCCGTATGGGGTGTCGTCGGCGTCACCTGGCCGCCGGTCATCCCGTAGGTGAAGTTGTTGATGCAGATAACCAGCAGATCCATGTTGCGCCGCGCCGCGTGGATAAAGTGGTTGCCGCCGATTCCCGTGAGGTCGCCGTCGCCGCTGATCACGACCACCTTGAGATCGGGGTTGGCCAGCTTGAGGCCGGTCGCCACCGGAATGGCCCGCCCGTGGGTGGTGTGGATGGAATCGTAATTGACATAGCCGGCGACCCGGCCCGAGCAGCCGATGCCCGAGACCACGACGATCTTGTCCGGATCGACACTGGACTTCTTGATCGCTTCGGCGAAGGCGGTTACCACGGTGCCGATGCCGCAGCCCGGACACCAGATGTGCGGCATCCTATCCATGCGCAGGATTTCGGCCATGGGGCTTTCCGCCGCGAACTGGGTTGAATCGGTCATTGGCCGGCCTCCTTTATGGCGGTCAGGATGTCTTCGGGATCGTGCACGGCGCCGCCGTAGTGGGGCACGCCAATGACGCGGCACTGGCCGGCCGCGCAGCGTTCGACTTCGAGGACCATCTGGCCGACGTTGATCTCGGGCATGACGATCGCCCGCACCCGGCCGGCGATCTCGCGGATCCTCTTTTCGGCGAACGGCCAAACGGTGACCAGGCGAAGCGAGCCCACCTTGAGACCGGCGGCCCGCGCCAGTAGAACCGCCCGGCTGGCGATCCGTGACGTGATGCCGTAGGAGACGACGACGATCTCGCTGTCGTCCACCTGATCTTCCTCGAGGCGGATGATAGTGTCGGCGTTGTTTTCGATCTTGTCGATCAAGTGGCTGACGCATCGCTCGTTCGCCTCGGGGGTGACCATGGGATAACCGCTTTCCTGGTGGGTCAGGCCGGTGATATGGAACCGATAGCCTTCGCCGGCGCGGACCATCGGCGCTGGCCTGCCGTCGAACCGGAAGGGCTGGTAGTCGTTCTTGGCGCCCTCGTACCAGTTGCGCTCCACCACCTCGATCTCCTCGGCCGGCGGGATAATGACCTTCTCGTGCATGTGCCCGACGGTTTCGTCGGTCATGATGAAAACCGGCACCCGGTAGGTCTCCGACAGGTTGAAGGCCTGGATCGCCAGGTCGAAACATTCCTGGGGTGAATCGGGCGACAGCGCAATGATCCGGTAATCGCCGTGGGATCCCCATCGCGCCTGCATCATATCCTGCTGGGCGGTCAGCGTGGGCAGGCCGGTCGAGGGGCCGGCGCGCTGCACGTCGGCGATCACCAGCGGTGTCTCGGTCATGCAGGCGAGGCCGATGTTCTCCATCATCAGCGAAAACCCGGGACCCGAAGTCACGGTCATCACCTTCTTCCCACCCCAGGCGGCACCGATGAGGGCGCCAACCGATGCCAGTTCGTCCTCCATCTGGACAAACATGCCGCCGACATGGGGCGCCCGTTCGGCGAACCGTTCGGCGGACTCGGTCGAGGGGGTGATCGGATATCCGGCGAAGAACCGGCAGCCGGCCGCGAGCGCCCCTTCGGTGATGGCATGGTCACCGTCCAGGAAATGGGCTCCCTCGAGGACACCTATCGGGTCTGCGGCGGTCTTATGCAATGGGTTTCTCCTGTTCCTCGTCGCCTTCATCATCGTCAATGGTGACGTATATGGCGAACTCCGGGCAGACGATTTCGCAGTAACGGCATTCCCGGCATTCGTCGACGACCTCGACCTCGGGCGGATGGTAGCCCTTGGCGTTGAATCCGTGCGACAGCACCAGGACATTCTGGGGGCAGAACTGGACGCAGAAACCGCAGCCCTTGCACCACTCGTTGTGGATGTGGACCGTCCCCTTTCTTGGTTTTAGATCGCCAAAGAACATTGCCGTCCCCTCAGACCAGCCCCTTTTGCGCCAGCACAGGCTTCGGATCGATGTGGTGGAGGTCCAGACGCAGCGCCGTTTCCGGGCACCCCAGCGCCAGTGCCATGAGTTGCGTGAAATAGACCACCGGCAGTCCCTCGAAGTCGGGATAGAGCCGAAGGGTCTCGGCCTGCCGTCGGTCCAGGTTGAAGGCACAGAGCGGACAGCTGACGGCGACGATCTCGGCGCCTTGGTTGCGGGCGTTCCCCAGGATCTTGTAAGTGCGCTCGGCGACGATCTCGGGCTTGTCGACGGTGAGATAAGCGCCGCAACACTCGGTCTTGAGAAAGAATGGCACCGGCTCGGCGCCGAGGGCCACCACCAGGTCTTCCATGATGGCGGGATTTTCGACGTCGTCGAAGGCCACTTCGCGCGGACGCACCAGCAGGCAACCGTAGTAGCTGGCCACCCGGAGACCGCCCAGCGGTCGCTCCACCTTCTCCTCCAGCTCGTCGAAGCCGACGCGATCACGCAGAAACTCCAGCAGATGGCGGACCTCGACGTCGCCCTGGTAATCAACCTCTTCCAGGTTCATGAATCCGTTGATGACGTCGAGGCTTTCGGGATCGGAGCGGACACGCTCGTTGGACCGCTTGAGCGTGTTGTAGCACATGGCGCAGCCCGTGGCGAGTTCCTCGGCCCCGGCCTCTTTGGCGCGGATCAGGTTGCGGACCGGGGCCAGGTGATGCATGAGGTCGTCGGTGGCCAGGGAAAAGACTGTGCCACAGCAGTTCCAGCGCGTGAGTTCCTCGACCTCGACGCCCAGGATCGTCATCGAGGACAAGGTCGAATCCTCGAAGTTCCGGGCATGGTTCTTGAGCGTGCAGCCTGGGTAATAGCTGATTTTCATCCGCGGTTCGTCTTTCCTTACGACGTCAGTTTCCGCATCGCCGAGATCAGCGCGATGGGCGGCAGTTCCGCCCGGTCGCCGGCTGACAACGCCATCACCCGAAGCTCATCGTGACGGTCTCGCAGCCGCACCAGCCGCAGTGCCTCGATGATCTCGGCGATGTTGATGCCCTTCGGACAGCGGCTATTGCAGGTCATGCAGGAAACGCAGGACCAGATGGTCCGGGATTCGATCAGCGGGTCGGTCATGCCCAGTTGGGCCATCCGGATGACCTGGTTCGGCAGGATGTCCATGGGCGAGGTCATGGGGCAGCCGGCGGAGCATTTGCCGCACTGGTAGCAGGCGAGAAGGTCCTGGCCGCTGAGTTCCTCGATTTGACGGACGAGGGCGGCCGACCGGTTGGCGGACGAGATCCGAACCGTCATGTCAGTACTTTCCGTCCATCCGGAATTCCGGCTTGTCGAGCCAGATGCCCACGTTCATCAAACTGTCCGCCTGGGCCTGGAGAAGGTCGTAATGAAACCGCTCCTCGTCGACCAGCCGCTCGGCCAGGGCGCGCACCTTGGGGTCCGGCGTCCGGTCCCGAAGCCCCTCGTACAGTCGGATCGCCCGCCGTTCCATGTTCATGGCCAGGCGCAGCGCCTCGGCCTCGTCGACGGACTCTAGTTCGCCCCCCCTGGCGGCGATGGCTGCCTCCAGTTGCTCGACCACCGTCGAAGGTGCGTCACCGGCGATGCGCCGCTCCGCGATCTTTTTCCAATCGCCGCTCCCGGTGATCGCGGTGAAGATGCGGCCGATTTCGTCGAGATGGCCGACCTCCTCCTCGGCGAGCCGGCGGAACACCTTTTTGCCCGTCTTGCTGCGGGTCACCGCCGTGGCCCGTTCGTAGAAACGCTGGCCATTGACCTCCAGGTCGATGGCCTCGCGGACCACCTCGACCAGTTGGTCGTCGGTAAGTGTCATGGGCGATCCCCTGCGATATCGGCGTGGACCCTGTTGCGCAGCCCGGAGCTTCCGGGCAGCTTGCCGCCGACCCGCGCCAACTGGCGTTTTTTGACGTCGTCCGGCGTGTAGGAGGGCAGAATGATCGGCGCCACCAGGTCGGTCTCGATCCCGACCGAAACCAGTTCCTTCTCGTAGGCATCGACGTGGGCCAGGGACATCGAGCCCAGCTTGACCTTGGCGGCGTACTCGCTGGCGTAGCGGCCGGCGCGCCGTCCGAAGACGTTGTAGTCGAGGACCGAGTTTCCCATTAGACGGTTGCGGCCGTGCAGACCGCCGGTCGCCTCGCCGGCCACGTAGAGGCCGGGTATGGCGGTTTCGCAGTTGGCGTTGATCTCGATGCCGCCGTTCTGGTAGTGCAGCGTCGGGTAGATCAGCATCGGTTCGGCGGTGATGTCGATGTCGTAGCGGATGAATTGGCGGTACATGGCGGGGAACTGCTTGTTGATAAACCCGGCGCCGTGGATCATCTCGATGAGGGGCGAATCCAGCCAAACACCGTCTCGGCCGCTGGGGGTCTGGATGCCGTTGCCGTTCTCCCGGCACTCGCGGATGATGGCCGAGCTTTCCACGTCCCGGGGCTCACGCGGGAACACGAACAGTTCCCCGAACTTGTTCAGCGGCTGGCCACCGACGGCGCGGATCTTCTCGGTGATCAGGAAGCCGGAGATCTGCTCCGGGAAGGCGGCACCGGTGGGGTGGTACTGGACCGAATCCATGAACAGCAGCGGCGCCCCGGCCCGGTAGGCCATCACCAGGCCGTCGCCGGTCGCACCGTAGTGGTTGGTGGTATCATAGCCCCGAAGGTGAAGGCGCCCGTAGCCCCCGGTTGCGACGAGCGTGGCTTTGGCCCGAACGGTGACGAATTCCTCCGTCTCCAGATTGTAGAGCACGGCGCCGGCGCACTGGCCCTTGGCATCCATGATCAGCTCAATCGCCGGCATGAACTCCTGCACCGCCACCATTTCCGGGTGGTTGCGCACCTCGTCCATCAGGGTGCGCATGATGATGGCGCCCGTATAGTCGCGGCAGGACAGCATCCGTTTGCGCGAGGTGCCGCCGCCGTGAAGCACCTGCAGGGAGCCGTCCTCGTTCTTGTCCCAAACGACACCCAGGTCCTCCAGCCATTTGACCGTTTCGGCGGCGTCCTCGGTGAGCGCGCGCACCAGTTCCGGTTTGTTCTCGAAATGGCCGCCGCCGAGGGCGTCGAGGAAATGCCGGGTCGGAGAATCGGTCGGCGAGACGGCAGCTTGCATGCCGCCCTGCGACATCATCGAATTGGCATCACCCATGCGGAGCTTGGTGGCGATGAGCGATTTGACGCCGGCTTGCAGGGCGACGATGGCGGCCTGACAGCCGGCGCCGCCGCCGCCGACGATCAGCAGATCGGTTTCCAGATCCGGTTCCCGGAGATCGAACAGGCCCGAGCTTATCCAGGAATGGGCCTCCAGCATGTGGGCGACCTCGGTGGTCAGGATCTCGCCCTTGTTGGGGCCGACACGAACCGGGCGGCGCGAGTCCTTTTCATAGTCGGGATGGAATTTCCGGAGCACGTCCTCGCGCTCCGCCGGTCCCATCGGCGGATAGACCGGTTCGCCGGACTTGGCAGGATTCAGCCGTTGGGAACGGGTCCTGACGACCGCCTTCAGCGAGTCCTGCATGTAGTCTGGGTACATGTTCCTACCCTCTTGGGAAAATAGGCACACCGGCATCCGATGATTCCGATGGTTGTGCCCTTTGCGGTTTCGCCGCCGAAGGCGCCTCGAGTGGCCGTGAACGACGGTTATTCCATGTCTCGGTCGTAGTACCTCTTCTTGAGTTCGTCGTGGCTCATGGCCAGTAAGACCTCGTATTCCGCGTCGTAGTTGCCGCCGCTGATCTCCCCTATCCGTTTGACCAACTCCGGGCTTTCCTTGCGCAGGTACCGCCCGAACAGACGGCGGCCCAGGACGCCGACGTTGTAGTGGGTGATCTCGGCCGGGCAGCGAAGGACGCACATACCGCAGGACACGCAGTCGAAGGACAGGTCCATCAGCATCTCGATGTCGCCGCGCTTGGCGGCCTGGATGTAATCCATGACGAGAAGCCCCTGCACGCAGGCCTTGGTGCAGGTGTTGCACTCGACGCATCGGAAGATCACCGGATAGAGCTTCGCCATGGTCGCCACGTCAGGCGTCAGTTCCTCGATGTCGTAGATCGCCTTCTCGGCCGGGAAGGACGGGATTTGGGCCAGGGACATGCCGTCTTGAACCAGGGTCGTGCAGGCAAGGCCCATGGCCAGCTTGTAGTCGCCGGGAAGCCGGTAGACAGTGGCGCAGGCGCCGCAAAAGCCTTCACGGCACCCGGCGCCGCGGACAATCTGGTATCCCGCATGCTCGATGGCGCCCATGATCGTCGCTTCAGCGGGCACCGAATAGGCCCTGCCCATGATATGCACGGTGATCATGGGATTCGGGGAGCGGGACTGGGAGCTTTTCTTCGGGGATTTCCGTTGGGACGGTGCTTTCTTAACCTTCGCTTTGACCATTTCGGCATTCTCGCAAGTTTACCACGTGACACTCGACACGTTGGAAGCTGAAAGACCTTCCAAGATGACGCCAGACTACCAAGATAACGGCAGACTAACGCACTGAGCCCGCCGACGACAACCCGCCTGGTTCGGTTCGGGGCAAAAAAAACCGTCATGGCCGATTTTGCTTGGGCGCGACCTTGGATTGAGCTGGCACCCCGCCAGCGCATCGGGTTGCCTTGTTCATGAACGCGTTGCGGCGGAAGCTCTTTCTTGCCCGTTCTTGCCCGCGATTTCATGCCCTCGACACCGAGCGCCGCGACCGCTGTGCATCGGCTGGCCGCCGACAAAACTTATCAAGACCCCCGCCAAATGCGAAAATTGCCGGGAAGGGTCTTCACCCCCAGTCCCCAAATGAACCTGTTTCCGGGCGACATGAGATCGTGATTCTGTTAGAGCCTGTTGACAATTAGCGCATGGCAATGATGGTGGCGGCAAGGTTCAAGTTTGCGGCGTAGCTGATGTCGGTCTTGTCGTAGCGGGTGGCGATGCCCTGGAATTCCTTGATCTTGGCGAAATAGTTCTCAACCAAATGGCGCCAGTGGTAGATGTCTTTGTCGTAGACGATCTGCCTTATCCGGTCGGCTTTCGGTGGGATGACGGCGATGGTGCCACGGTGGTCCAGCTCCGCACGCAGCCAGTCGACGTCGAACGCCTTGTCGGCCAGCAAGGCATCGAAGTGAAGCTCTTGGATCAAGGGGCCGACGCCGATGGTGTCATGGCGTTGACCAGGCAGGAGCACGAAGCGCACCAGATTTCCCAAGGCATCCACCAGCGCGACGATCTTGGTGGTCAGGCCTCCTTTGGATCGCCCGATGGCCTGATTTTGAGTCCCCCCCTTGCGCCGCTCGCCTTCTGCTGAACGCTGACGATGGTGCTGTCGATGAGGGCATATTCGAAGTCCGGGTTCTCCGATAACACCTCGAACAGATGCTCAAAGACGCCCTTCTTCGCCCATTGGCGAAAGCGTTGGAAGACGCTGTTCCACTTGCCCAGAGCCGGCGGCAAGTCGCGCCACGGAGATCCCGTACGAACCCGCCACAATACGGCTTCGAGAAAGAGGCGATTGTCTGCCGCCGTCACACCGCGATCCGTGACCTTGCCCGGCAAATGAGGCGAGACCTTTTCCCAAACCTCGTCCCTGATAACCAAACGCTCAGTGATCATCCAAACCTCCTCGCAAAAGAAAGCTTGAATCACCTTTCGACGCTTTTGGGAATCCCTTACATGTCAACAGACCCCAGAAGAATCATGATCTTTTGGCGTTCCTGAGGTTCGATACGGCTCACCCGACGGGTGAAAGCGAAGCGGGGATTTCGAGGCAGGATTTCGACCGTCGGCGGAAGCTGGAATTTCCTGGGTCGAGGGTCACCACCGATGCCGGACTTATACCTTTCCGGGAACTCGACGACGCCCTCGCTGTCCTTTCTGATCTGCCGGGGCAGTAGATCGACCGGGTTCACGACTGCCGTCCGCCGAACAAAATCATCCTCGACATGGACTCCGACGTCAGCCCGACCTACGGCGACCAGGAAGGCACGACCTACAACGGTCACTTCGGCTGCACCTGCTATCATCCGCTTTTCCCATTCAACCAGTTCGGCGACCTGGAGCGGCGTCGCCCGCGTTCTGGCAACATGCACAGCGCCGATGGCTGGCGGGACATCCTGGCTCCAGTCGTGGTACGCTACACGGAGGAAAGGCCATGAGGATACCGGGAGAGGTGTGTCCGGATCACGGGAAATCGGGCCGAATAGGGCCGCCGAGAGCAGCTCTGTGGCCGAAAGCTCGTCACAACGGGCCAGGGTCTGGGGCATGGTTCCAAAACCGAGCCTGTTCGGCTATCATCGGGGCCGAATTTGGGAGTCACCTGGGGAATGTCGGCTTCAAGCGGTGATTGGCCAGAGATCGATGCCATCGCCTTTGAATCCTTCAATTGGGTTCGAAAAACCGACAAACCAAGTGATCGGTCCTTTTGCGATTGGGAAAGCATGAAATGGCGTTCATACAATGGGACGAATCGTTATCGGTTGGCGTGCCGGTTATCGATGGCGAACACAAGAGCCTGATCGACAGTGTGAATAAGCTCCACGAGGCCACCGAAAGCTTGAAGCCTCAGAGAACCGTGAGCACGATCCTCGACTCGTTCGTCGATCTGGTGAGCTACCATTTCCGTCGCGAGGAACGCGTTATGCGGGCGACGGGCTATCCCGACTTGGAGGACCACATGGCCAAGCACCGGGAGTTCGAAACCTACCTCCTTGCCAACCGGCATCCGTCCAAGGGGAAGGCGCGGCCGCCCAGCGACCGGGACGCCGTCAACCACATCAAACAGTGGCTTGTCGACCACATCCGCAACGATGACAAGCTGTACGCACCTTATACTGGCGACAATCCGGCCGTGGTCACCGCCGTCTACGAGACCGCCGTCTACGAGGACGTTTGACGTTTACGAGGACGTTTTCGCCCAACAGGTCGCGGAAAAAGGAGACCCGAAGGCATCGACCGAGTTGGGATTCTCTAGGAACTTGCCGTAGAGCTCGGCGATGGTCAACGGGATGCGCTCGCCGCCCTCATGCAGGATGACGATGACGAACTGGCCCGGCCTGGCCGCCCGCGCCATCTGGGGGTGGTGAAATTCAAGCAAATAGGTGACGTCCGAGAAATCCTGGCGCGCCACGATCTCAAACAGCGACCTCTGGGCCTCGCCGTCCCGGCCCCGCCCGCCTTTGGCACCCGAAACGTCAACTGGCGTCGCTACTTTGGCATCGGCCATGCCGCGCATCTCCGCCAATACCAATTCCACAATTTCTCTGTGGATTCTTTCGAGATAATCCGATTTCCCAGCGGAATCAAGTGGGTAAACGAATAATTCGGCGCCATTCCACCCCTGGTGCGAAAGAGAGCCGGCCGCTTCGCGTGATGATTACTTCACCCGCCCTCACTTCATCACCACGCCGCCGTCGACGACGATGGTCTGGCCGGTGATAAAGCTGGCCAGGTCGCTGGCCAGGAAGGCGATCAGGCCGGCCACTTCTTCAGGCCGGCCGAAGCGTTTCAGCGGGATGGTTTTGACTAGGCGATCGCCGTGCTTGGCGATGAACTCGGCCGGCATGGGGGTGTCGATGATGCCCGGGGCCACGGCGTTGACCAGCACCTCGGGCGCCCAGGCCTGGGCCAGCGAGCGCACGATGCCGAAAAGCCCGGCCTTGGCCGCGGCGTAGGACGCGAAGTGCCGATTGCCCTGTTCGCCGGCGACGGAGTTGGCGAAGATCAGCCGGCCCGGCCGCTGGCCATTGGTCCGCGCCCGGAAGGCCAGGGCGACGTCGTAGGCACTGGTCAGGTTGACGGCGATGGCGCGGTCCCAAAGCTCCCGGTTGTCGGGCTCCAGGCGGTCGAGCTCGAAAATTCCGGCCAGGTGGACCAGCACGTCGATGGGCCCGTCGGCGGCGTCCAGGGCCTCGGCACAAGCTTCTGGAGAATGCAGCGCCGAGGTGTGGGTCGAGAGGTTTTCGTGGCCCTTGAAGTGGGCCACCGCCGCCTCCAGCCCCTCGGGCCGGACGTCGATGAGGTCGACCAGGGCGCCACCGGCCAGGAACACCTCGGCCGAGGCCAGCGCAATGCCACCGGCGCCGCCGGTCAGCACCACGCGGCGGTCCTTGAAGTCGAACCGGTTTTTCATCTTATTCACTTCGCCGGCACTTCCAAGCCGTCGGTCAGCACCGCACCTTCAAGATCGGCGCCCTCCAGCTTGGCGCCCGGCAGTTTGGCGCGACTGAGATCGGCCGCCACGACATTGCCGGTTGGCGCCCCCGAGGCGTCATGGATCTCGACCGGGCCCAGCTTGGCCAGCGTCAGATCGGCCTCGCTCAGATCGGCCTCGATCAGACGGGCACCGCTGAGATCGGCGAACTCGAGGTTGGCGGCCCGCAAGTTGGCCGCGGAAAAGTCCGCCAGCACCAGTCGGCAATAGGAAAGATCGGCCGCCGCCAGCACGGTGGCGCGCAAACTGGCGCCAGAGAGGTCGACGCCGGCCAAGACCACGTTGGAAAAATTCATGCCGTCGAGCACGGCCCGGCTGCCCTTGGCACCAGATGATTTCGACCATTCGGCGTGCTGGCGCAGCACGGTCTGTATGTCGAGCGTCAGGTTGTCGACGTTGACCACCACGGTGGCGCCCTCGAGGTCGGCGTTCGAAAGATCGACGCCGGTCAGCGTGGCGCCGCTGAGATCGGCATTGCGAAACTGGGCGCCTGCGACCTGGGCGCCAAAAAGCTGGGCGTTGCGCAGGTCGGCCTCGTTGAGCGCGGCCTGGCTGAAATCGGCACCGGAAAAGTCGGCCTGCTGCAGGTTGGAGCGCGTCAGGTCGGCCTGACTCAAATTGGTATTACGCAGCGCCGTCCCCTTGAGGTTCGAGTTGACCAAGCTGGCGTTGGCCAGCGAGGCCTCGGAAAGATCGGCCTCGACGCTGCCGCCAGCCGCCGGTTTGGGCTGGTTGGGGTGATCGGGCAGCGCCTTGGCATGCATCAGGGTGCCGCTGCGCAGATCGACCTCGTCGAGGTTGGCCCCGCTGAGGTCGGCACCGAAGAACTGGGCCCCGCGCATATCGGCCTGACTGAGGTCGGCGCCGGACAAATCGGCGTGACGAAAGTCGGTGGCGAAAAGATCGGCCTGGCTAAGATTGGCACCTGTCAGCACAGCGTGGCTGAGGTCCGATCCGGCCAGGCTGGCCTGCTTCAGATTGATCCCGGGCAGCTTCAGCCCGGTCAGTACCTGGTTGGCCAGGTTGGCGCGCTGGCCCCCGGTCTTGCCCTCCGCCCAGAGGCGGTGCTTTTTGAGAATTTCGACCAGTTCGGCGGGCGTCATGGCATCATTTTGCCGCCATGGCGTGGACTATGGCAAGACGGTCCTGCTACCGCGCCTACTCGGCAGCGGCGCTGCCGGGCCTTTGGGCCAGTGCGCGGCGCAATTCCTCTTCGCGAGTCTGGGCGGCGCTGGCGGCGGCTTCCTTGACGTGGCCAAAACCGCGGATCTGTTCGGGCAGGCTGAGCAGCCCCCGTGCCAGATCATAATTCTCGCGCCCCACCTGGGCCAAGACCTCGTCCACCAGGGCCTCGTAGCGGGCGATCAATTGGCGCTCCAATTGCCGGTCGCGGCCCAAACCGAAGAGGTCGAGCGGCGTTCCCCTGAGGCCCTTGAATTTGGCCAACAGACCCATGGCCGGGAACACCCAGGGCCCGTAAAGCCGCTTCTTGGGCAGCCCGCTGACGGGATCGGGACGGCTCAGCAGCGGCGGCGCCAGGTAGACCCGGGCCTTGAATCCGTCTTCGAAAGCGGCCTCCAGGCGGTTTCGCAAGTTGGCCCCGGAATAGAGCCTGGCGACTTCGTATTCGTCCTTGTAGGCCAGCAGCTTGGCGTAAGAACGGGCGACCGCGGCGGTGAGCTCACCGGGCCGGTTCAAGAGCCGCGTCTCGGTCTCGCCGACCCGTTCCACCAGGGCCCGGTAGCGCGCCGCATAGGCCCTGTCTTGGTATTCCGTAAGCATCCCGGCGCGTTCCTCGATCAGCCCCTCCAGCGTCAGTTCGACCTCCTCGGCCAGCCCCACCAGGGCCTCGACGGCGGCCTGGTCGTGGGCAGCACTGCGGCCCCAGAGGAAGGCCTGGCGGTTCTCGGCGATCATCACGCCGTTGAGGTCGATGGCCCGCGACAAGGCCTCGGCCGAGACCGGGATCAGGCCCTTCTGGTAGGCAAAGCCGAGCATGAAGACGGTCGACAGAATGCCCTCGCCCATGAGGCCACCGATCAGCGCTCCGGCATCGACGTAATCCGCCTCGCCGACCGCCAGTTCCACCTTCTTCTTCATCTGCTCGAGGGGAAAGCCGAGATCGGGATTGTTGGTGAACTCACCCGCCGCGGCCCGCGCCGTGTTGACCACGGCCCGGCTGACGCCGCGTTCCAGACGGTCCGTGGCCTCGTCCTCGCAGACCACCGAGATATCGCAGCCGACGATGGCATCGGCGCTCAGCGGTATGCGGGTAGCAAAGATCCACTCCGGTGTCTCGGCGATGCGCACGTAGGACGTGGCCGCCCCCCAGCGCTGAGCCAGGCCGGTCATGTCGAGCACCGTGGCGCCGCGGCCATCGAGGTGCGCCGCCATGGCGATGATGGCGCCCAGCGTCATGATGCCCGAGCCGCCGATGCCGGCGACGATGATGCCGTAGGGTTTTTCGACACTCGGCAAGTTGGGTTCCGGCACGGCGAAAGGTTCATCGCCACTGGCCTCGGGGCGGCGCGGCACGCCGCCCTCGAGCGAGACGAAACTGGGACAGAAGCCCTTGGCGCAGGAATAGTCGGTGTTGCAAGAAGACTGGTCGATGTGCCGCTTGCGCCCATTGCTGGTCTCCAGCGGCATCACCGAGAGGCAGTTCGAGATGGCCGAGCAATCGCCGCAGCCCTCGCAGACCTCGGGGTGGATGAAAAGCCGGCTCTCAGGCTGCGGCGCGGTGCCGCGCTTGCGCTGGCGGCGCCGTTCGGTGGCACAGGCCTGGTCGTAGATCAGCACCGAGACGCCCTCGATTTGGCGCATCTCGCGCTGCACCAGGTCGAGTTCGTCCCGGTGGCGAATGGTGACGCCGTGGGCTAGGCCGGCGCCGACAGCATGGCGGTCGGGGTCTTCCGTCACGATGACCATGCGCGAGACGCCCTCGGCCGCCAACTGGCGGCTGATCTGGGGCACCGTCGGGCTGCCCACCAGGGGTTGGCCGCCGGTCATGCCGACGGTGCCGTTAAACAAGAGCTTGTAGGTGATGTTGACGCCTGCCGCCACGGCCGCCCGTATGGCCAGTATGCCTGAGTGCAAATAGGTGCCGTCGCCCAGGTTGGCGAAGACGTGTTCGTTCTGGCTGAAGGGCGACTGGCCGATCCAGGCCGCGCCCTCGGCCCCCATGTGGCAATAGGTCATTGTGCTGCGGTCCATCCACATGACCATAAAGTGACAGCCCACGCCGCCCTGCGACCAGGAGCCCTCGGGCAGCCGGGTCGAGGTGTTGTGCGGGCAGCCGGAGCAGAAATAGGGCAGCCGGCCTTTGGTGAAGAGCGCATCCGAGCCGATCTCGATGGGTGTCTCGCGCAGCCGCTTTTGCGTCGCCTCGCGAGCGTCCAGGTGCGCCAATCCGCGCTTGATGGCCTCGCTCTCATGAAAGCGGGCCAGGCGGGCGGCGATCACTCGGGCGATCTTGGCCGGGCTCAGCTCGCTCACCGAAGGCAGCAGCCAGTCGTCGAGGCGGCCCTCCCAGTTGCCCTTGCCGGCGTACTTGCCGACGACCTGCGGCCGGCGGCTCTCAGGCCAGTTGTAGAGCTGCTCCTTGATTTGCTCCTCGATCACCGGGCGCTTTTCCTCGACCACCAGGATTTCCTCGAGGCCGTCGGCGAAAGCGGCGATGCCGCTGGGCTCCAGCGGCCAGGTCATGGCCACGCGATAGAGTTTGAGCCCGATGGCTTCGCTCTCGGCATCATCGATACCGAGGATCTCCAGCGCCTCCATGACGTCACCGTAGGCCTTGCCCGAGGTAACGATGCCGAAGCGCGGCCGCGGGCTCTCGATGATGGTCTGGTCCAGCCCATTGGCGCGCACGTAGGCCAGCACGGCGGCCAGGCGTTCCTCCTTGCTGCGCCGCTCCTGTTCGGGCCCGGCGTCGGGCCAGCGGATGTTGAGACCGCCGTCCGGCATGGCGAAGTCGTCTGGCAGCCGCACCTGGACGCGATGGGGATCGACGTAGACGGAAGCCGAGCTTTCGATGTTGTCGCAGACCGAGGTGAAGCCGATCCAGAGGCCCGAATAGCGCGACATGGCGAAACCGTGGACACCCAAATCGAGGTAGTCCTGGACGCTGGCGGGATTGAGCGAGGGAATGCCGGCAGCCGAGAAGAAGATCTCGCTTTGGTGCGGCGTCGTGGTGGTGCGGGCCGCATGGTCGTCGCCGGCGATCACCAGCACGCCGCCGTGACGCCCGCTGCCGGCGGCGTTGGCGTGGACGAAGGCGTCACCGGTGCGGTCGACGCCGGGTCCTTTGCCGTACCACATGCCGAAAACGCCGTCGTACTTGGCGCCGGGATAAAGCTCGAGCTGCTGGGCCCCCCAGATGGCCGCCGCCGCCAGATCCTCGTTCAGCCCGGGCCGGAAAACAATATGGTGTTTCGTCAGGAAGGGTTCGGCCCGGGCCAGGGCGAAATCGAGGCCGGAGATGGGCGAGCCCTGGTAGCCCGAGACATAGCCCGCCGTATTGAGCCCGGCCGCCTCGTCGCGCTGGCGCTGAATGATGGGCAGCCGCACCAGGGCCTGGAAGCCCGACATGTAGGCCCGGCCGCTGTCGCGGGTGTATTTGTCGTCAAGGCTGGAAACGGCGAGCGTCATGGCGATCCCCCTGCCCGGGCCTGCAGGAAATCGAGAATCTCCCGCGAACGCGTGTTGCTGTCGAAGATGCCGTCGATGCCCAGATCCGCGAGTGCCGCGAAGTCCTGACGCGGGATGACGCCGCCGATCATCAGCGTCACCTCGGTCATCTCGCGTTCAGCCAGGCCTTCGACCATCTCGCGGCAGTATGGAACATGGGCGCCGCCAAGGAAACTCAGGCCAATGACGTCGACGTCTTCCTCCAGCGCCGCCTCGATCACCTGGTCGACGGTGAGGTACTTGCCGAGATAAATGACCTCGTGGCCGGCCTCGCGAAACAGCGAGGCCAGCACCTTGATGCCGCGGTCGTGGCCGTCGAAGCCCACCTTGGCCAGCAGGATGCGCCGGGCATCGGCAATCTCAGCCGCCGCGGACATCAAAACGGCGCCTCGTTGGCGCCCAGGTCGTCGTAGCTGTAACCAAAACCCTGGCGGATGTAGCCGTTCAACTCACCCAGCGTGGCGCCCGCCTCGATGGCCTCCATGGCGGCCGGGAAGAGGTTCACGGCGCGCCCGGCCGCCTGTTCGCGCAGGCCTGCGAGCGCCGGCTCCAACGCCTTTTTGTCGCGTGCTTCCTTGAAGCGGCCGAGGCGCTCAACGTGGGCCCGGACCTCGGCCTCGGGGACCTCCTGGACCACCACCTCGCGTTCTTCGTCAATCTCCGAGATACCGCGATTGACGCCCACCACGGTGCGCTCGCCGGCCTCTACCTGCTTGTGGTGGCGCAGCGCCTCGGCGTCGATCAGGCGGTCGGCCCAGCCCGTCTCCTGGGCCATCATCATGCCGCCCTGTTCGGCGATGGCGGCCAGCAGCTTGCGGATCTCGGCCTCCATCGTGTCGGTCAGACTCTCGACGTAATAAGAACCCGCGAGCGGGTCGGCGACGTTGCCGATGCGGCTCTCAAAAGCCAGCACTTCCTGGGTGCGCACCGCCAGTTCGACCGATTCCTCGGTCGGCAGGCCGCTGTTCTCGTCATAGGAACAGGTGTGCAGCGACTGGGTGCCGCCGAGCACTCCGGCCATAGCCTCGACGGTGACGCGAATGGCGTTGACCAGCGGCTGCTGGCGGGTCAGCGACGATCCGGCGGTGTGGACGTGGAACTTGTACTTCAGTGCCTTGGGGTCGCGGCCGCCATAGTCGTCGTGGATGATACGGGCCCACAATCGCCGGGCGGCGCGCAGCTTGCATATCTCCTCGAAGAAGTCCATCTCGGCGCTGGCCGTGAAGGTGATGCGCGGGGCCAGATCGTCAATGTCGAGGCCGCGCCTGAGTCCCTCGTCGAGGTATTCCCGGGCCAGCGCGAAGGTGAAGGCGATCTCTTGGGGCGCCGTGATGCCGTTTTCGCGGATGTTATAGCCGTCGACGCTGAGCGGGTTCCACTTGGGCACGTGGTTGATGCAGTATTCGACGCAGTCGATGGAAAGCTTGAGCCCCAGATCGGGCGGCACGAAGCTGCGCTTGTAGCCGCAGAAGGGATCGCCCAGCGTGTCGTTGAGGATGGTGCCGCGCAAATCGGCGGCCTCGAAGCCCCGGCGCCGAGCCGCCACCAGGTAATAGGCCATCAGCATGGTGACGCCGACGGTGCTGAGGTTGACGCTGACCTTGTCCAACGGGATCCCATCGAGCACCTCTTCCATGTCCTCGATGGTCGAAACCGGCACGCCCTGCAGGCCGACGTCGCCGCGCGCCAGGGCGTGGTCGGCGTCGACGCCGGAATTGGTGGGGATATCGAAGGCCACGTTGACGGCGCTCTCGCCGGTATCGATGAGGTAGTGGATGCGTTCGTTGGTCAGGCGCGGCGAGCCGAAGCCGCAGAGCTGGCGCCGGCTCCACAACCGGCCGCGGTACATGCTGGGATAGATGCCGCGGGTGTAGGGGTAGCTGCCGGGATCGCCGAGGTCGCCAGCGTAGTCGAGCCCGGCCACGTCATCGGGACCATAGACCTCTTTTACGGCATAGCCCGAGCCGGTTTCAAAGCGTTCGACGGTCTCGCGGTAGGCTTGGGCGACGCGCTCGGAGCGGCTTTCGGGGGCCTCGGCGGCGCTATTTTGGGACATGGCTAGGCCTTTCTTTCAGCAAACGACTGTTTGTCTAAATGGTTAGAAGGAGGGCCCGATGGAGTCAAGAGGGGAATTCACTGGCGTATCGATTTTTGTGGAAAATCAATTAGTTAAAAAAATTGACAGATGAACCGAGCCTCCCTATTAATACAAACAATTGTTTGCCTTCGAAATCGAGTCTTCATGGCCCAGACAGCCCGCCAGATCCGCCGCCCGCGCAGCGACAGCCGCCGCCGGGAACTGCTCAACGAAGCCGCCTGGCTGTTTCGCCAGAAGGGCTACCACGCCACCTCGGTGCGCGATGTCTGTTCGGCCGTGGGCATGCTGCCGGGCTCGCTCTACAGCCATTTCGCCAGCAAGGAAGACCTGCTGGTGGCGGTCTACGAGGCCGGCATCGCCGAAATATCCGAAGCCGTGACCAACGCTCCGGCCGCGGGCGACCCCTGGGCCCGCTTCGAAGCGGCCTGCACGGCGCACCTCGAAGCGCTGCTGAAATCGAGCGACTATCCCCAGGTCGTGGTGCGCGTGCTGCCCGAGGACGCGCCCGGCGCCAGGGACGAACTGGTGCGGCTGCGCGACAGCTACGAGGCCATCTTCGTGCCCCTGATCGCCGACTTGCCGCTGGCCGCCGGCGCCGATCGGGGTTTCCTTTTGCGTCTGGTCATAGGCGCCTTGAACTCGACCACCACCTGGTTCCGGCCTTCGGGCGATTCGCCCCGCACCATCGCCCACAAGTTCGTCGCCACGCTGCGCCAAGCGGCGACTTAGATAGTGATGAACTCGTCGAGAAAATGGCTGCGGCCCAGCGGCTTCGGTTTGTCCCGCTCCTCCGGGTTCTGGTAGCGCACCGATGACTTGCCGGCATGCTCCCGCGTCAGCACCATGGCGCGCACGAAAGCGCTCTCGACATCTTCCGCAGCCGTCGCCAGGACCGTCTTGGGGCCGGCTTCGAACCAGGGATCGAAGGGCCGCAATTCGTGGACCTGCCCGTCCGTCTCGACCCGCAGGCGGCCCTTCAGCAGGCAGCGGATGCCCGGCCCGACGTGGGTGTGACGCTGGGCGATGCCGCCCCGGGGGGAAAATCGATGCGGTCGCAGCGCATGAGATATTCCTCGCCACCATCGAGCTCGATCTCCTGGGCGAATTTGAGACGGGAGGCGACGCCCGGCAACAGCTCCTCGTCGCCCGCCGCGGCCAGTTCGAAACGCAGCACGTGTGCCCCCGCCTGCCCCGCGCCCAATTGGCAGGAATCGGCGCTGAAATGGGCCTGATTGTCCGCCAGCGTCGCCCCGCCGACCGAGATTTGGCCCGAGGCACAATAGAAAATACGCTTGGCCGGCCCCAGCGAGAGCCCTGAAACCGCCGCCTCCAGACGGTCTTCCAGCAGTCTCATGACCTGGACAGCCATCGCTTTGCGTTCCCCTCGGTACACACTATCTTCGACCACCAGTGTAACAGCCGCGGCTGAGACAGGAAGCTTGGTATGAATGACGAGGACCCCGGTACCGGCATTGGCCGATCGCTGCCCCGGCTCGAGGATCGGCGCTTTCTGCTCGGCCGGGGAGGCTTCCTCGACAATCTGGAATTCCCCGCCGTCGCCCACGCCGTGCTGCTGCGCTCGCCCCACGGCCACGCCGATATCCTCGATCTCGACCTGGGCGCCGCCCGCCAGAGCCCCGGGGTGCTGCTGGTCGCCGGCGGTGCCGAATTGGCGACCGAGGGGCTGGCTGGCATCGATTGCCTGATGGTGCCGCCCGACTGCGAGGGCCGGCGGACCTTCATTCCAGCGCACCCGCTGTTGCAGACCGAGCGGGTGCGCTTCGTCGGCGATCGGGTCGCCCTGGTGGTGGCAGAGACCCGGGACCAGGCCCGCGATGCGGCGGAGTTGATCGGCGTCGACTACCGCCCCCGGCCGGCCCTGGTATCGCCAGGCCAAGCCCGCGCCGCCGGGGCCGCGCTGCTTTGGGACGAGGCCCCCGACAACGTCTGCTTCCGCTAGACCGAGGGCGACCGCGAAGCCACCGAGGCGGCTTTCGCCCGGGCCGCCCATGTCGTCGAGCTCGACCTCGTCAACAACCGCATCATCACCAATTTCATCGAGCCCCGGGCCGCGCTGGGCCTATACGACGCCGCCCAGGACCGCTTCACGCTTTATGCCGGAACCCAGATGCCGCATCGCGTGAAAGCCAATATGGCGGCCGTCTTCGGCCGGCCCCAGGGCGATATTCGCGTCGTCGTGCCCGACGTGGGCGGCAGCTTCGGCAGCAAGATGAGCGCCTGTGCCGAACAGGCCCTGGTGCTCTGGGCCGCCGGCAAACTGGGCCGCCCGGTCAAGTGGCTGGCGGAGAAGAACGAGGGCTTCGCCAGCGACTCGGCGGCCCGCGACAGCGAAACCCGGGCCGCCCTGGCCCTCGATGCCGAGGGCCGCTTCCTGGCCGTGCGCGTCGATACGCTGGCCAACATGGGCGGCTGTCTCTCCAACGGCACCACGCTGGCGGCCATCAACGGCCTGACGCTGCACACCGGGCCATATGCGATCGAAGCGGGATTCGCGGCGCTGGAGGGCGTCTTCTGCAACACCGTTCCCACCGACGTCATGCGCGGTGCTGGCCGGCCCGAGGCGATCTATGCCATCGAGCGCCTGGTCGACGCCGCGGCCGAAAAACTCGGCATCGCGCCCGACGCGCTACGCCGGCGAAATCTGATTCCGCACGATGCCTTCCCTTACCTCACGGCATTCGGGCTGAATTACGACAGCGGCTGCTTCGAGAGCAACCTGGAAAGCGCCCTCGGCCGCGCCGACTGGACCGGCTTCGCCCAGCGCCGCGCCGCCGCCGAGGCCCGGGGCCTGCTAGCCGGCATCGCCGTCGGCTGCTACGTGCAGCGCAACGGCGGCCGCCTCTTGGACGAAAACGCCCAGATCCGCATCGACCCCACGGGCTTTGCCACCCTGCTGATCGGCACTCTGGATACCGGCCAGGGCCATGAAACCGCCTACGCCCAGATCGTCGCCGAGAGCCTCGGGCTCGCTCTGGATGCCATTCGTGTGGTCGAACGCGACACCGACATCGTCGCCCACGGCAACGGCACCGGGGGCTCGCGTTCGATGATGGTGGGCGGCTCGGTGACGCTGCTGGCCTGCCGGCGCATCATCGCCAAGGCCACGACCATCGCCGCGCATCTGCTGGAGGCCAGCGCCGACGACATCGCCGTCTCGGACGGCCATTATGTGATCTCCGGCACCGACCGCGGCGTCACGCTGCAAGAGATTGCCGCCGCCGCCTACCGCCAGGACCTGCTGCCGCCCGAGATCGAGACCGGCCTCGACGAGCGCGCCAACTTCCGCCCGCCCAATTTTTCATTTCCCAACGGCGTCTACGTTTGCGAGGTCGAAGTCGACCCCGAGACCGGCCGGGTGGTAATCAAACGCTTCACGGCGGCCGAGGATTTCGGCACCGTGGTCAACCCGTTGCTGGTCGAGGGCCAGGTTCACGGCGCCCTGGCCATGGGTTTCGGCCAGGCGATTTTCGAGCATACAGTTTACCAGCCCGGCAGCGGCCAGTTGCTCTCGGGCTCGCTGCTCGATTACGCGCTGCCCCGGGCCAGCGACATGCCGCCCATCGACCTGGCCGTGGACCAGAGCGCGCCTTGCCTGAGTAACCCGCTGGGCGCCAAGGGCGCGGCCGAGGGCGGCACCGTGGGCGCGCCGCCGGTGGTCATCAACGCCATCCTCGACGCCCTCAGGCCGCTCGGCGTCGAACACATCCAAATGCCGGCAACTCCCGAACGCGTCTGGCAAGCGATCCAAGAGGCCGGCTGAGCCGGCTACTTCCTGGCCGGGTGCGCCAGCACCATCAGGGCCAGGATCTCGAACAACATCTGGGCGCCGACATGGGCCGTGTTGGTCGAAGGATCGTACTGCGGGGCGATTTCGACCACGTCGCCGCCGATCACGTCGAGCCCCGCCAGGCCGCAAAGGAGCTCCTGGCACTCCCGCGGCGAAAGCCCGCCCACCTCCGGCGTACCGGTGCCCGGGGCATAGGCGGGATCGAGGCCGTCGACGTCGAAGCTGACGTAGCAGGGCCCCGCGCCCACCACCTCACGCGCCTTGTCCACCACCGCCGCCACGCCCATTGCCGAAAAATCCTCGACGTGGATCACTGTCATGCCGGCATCGTAGGAAAATTCCCAGACGAATTCGGACGAGCCGCGGATGCCGATCTGGATGCTGCGCCGGGGATCGACGACGCCGTCGAGCACGGCATGGCGGAAGGGCGCACCGTGATTGAACTTGGAGCCGTCGAGCTCGCCGCCGGTGTCGCAGTGGGCATCGATATGCACCAGGCCGACGGGCGCCCGGCGGCCGATTGCTTTCAAGATCGGCTGGCTGACCGAATGGTCGCCGCCGACGCTCAAGGGCCGGACGCCTGCGGCCACGAGCTTGGAATAGAAATCCTTGATGTCGGCGAGCGAGGTGTCGAGATCGAAGCGACTTTGCAGGGGCACGTCGCCGACGTCGCCGAGCCGGCACTCCGCCCTGGGCACCAGCCCGTGGCGATAGTGGTAGGGCCCGACGCGTTCGATGGCCCGCACCGCCCGCGGCCCGAAGCGCGCACCCGAGCGGTTGACCACGCCGAGATCCATGGGCACGCCCACAAGGGCTATGTCGAGGTCCTGGAAGTCGGACACGTAGGGCGCATCCAGCAAGGTCGGAACGCCACCAAACGGCAACGCCCGCGGCTTGCCGTCGAGGGCCAAGAGCTCGGCCACGGTTTGGAACTTCGGGTCGAAAATTTCCCGGCCGGCGTCGGCGAATTTCCGCCGCAGGCGTTCGAGTTCATCCGGGTCCACAGGGTTCATGGTTCTGCCTAGAGCAATTCAAAGTTGAAGCGAATCAGTCACGCTCCTCATATGTCCCGCCGCAAAAGCAGAAGCAGGCGCGCGTTGCCCAGCGTCTTGTCCGCCGCCACCGGGCTATTCCCGCTTCGCCTCGATCTCCTCGATCATAGCGGACACAGCGGCCTCCAACTCGGGCAGGTCGCCTGTCACGGTTGCCCATATCTCGCGCGGCAGAATGCTCGGGTAGTCGTGACGCAGTACGTTGCCGATGCCGGCGATCTCCCGCCAGGGTATGTGGGAAAAGCCCGTCTTCAATTCCTCCGGTAGATGGCGCGACGCCTCCGACACGCGTTCAATATTGCGTTCGACGGCGTCGATCAGTTGTCGGTCGTTGGTGAATTCCTCCAGGTTCTTGTCAGCGACGTATCGCCGGATCGCGGCAATGGCCGTGAGGATGTGGCCGAGGCGGGCCCGGAGGAGTTCGTCGCTCATTCAAAAAACGCTCACCTCATCGCGGCCGATGCGGGTGCGCTCGGGCGGCGACAGGCTTTCGCGCACGACAACGTCGGTGGCGCATTCCAGAAGGTCGCCGAGATAGAGCGACAACCCGGAATGATCGACGAGCGAAAATGGCTGCTGCGGATCGATATCGACAAGCACATCGACGTCACGCGCGGTCGCCTCGCCGCGAGCCGTCGAGCCGATCAGCGCCAGACGGCAGACGCCGCGGGCGCGCAACTCTTGTTCGCGGGCCTTGAGCCGATTGACGATGCGATCACGTTCCGGCATGCCATTCACCGTTGTCAATAAAGACCATTCTAACCTCGCACTGCCGCCACCGCTAACCCCCGACACTCGCCCATCGTTCAACGCTCAAAAAGTGCCAAGAACTTGACAACGGCAACCGGCCCACCGTCGATGTCGATTTCGTCGGCGGCGTAGGCCAGCGCCGGATTGCGCTTTTTGGTGACGATGCGTTTCCAGGTGGCGGCCGTGGTGGCGATGCGGATGTCGGTGGGGCCCGCGCCGCCTTCTCGCAATTCCGCCACGCCGCGGCGCACGTGGATGGTGAAGCTGCGGCCCACGTCGGCAAAATCAAACCGCACCCGGGTGTCGGTCTCGAGTGCCTCTTCGGCCTTCAGGCGCGTGGTCATGCCGGCGAGAAAGCCGTCGATGGGCAGGCTGTCGAGCATGCCGTCGGGAAGGGCGCTGGGATCGGGCCTCTCGATCACCAGATCGCCGGCGAGTTCGCGGGCCTGGGTGAGATACCAGTGTCGGGCGTTGGGATTGCCGTGGTCGCGGGCCTTGGCCCTGAGCGCCCGGGCCAGCAGCTCACGGGCTTCGGCCGCCTCGGGCTGGGCCCTGAGCCAGTGGCGCGCCAGTTCCGCCGCCCATTGCAGCTTGCCCGCGGCCAGGGCGGCGCGGGCCTGGTCGGGCAGCGGCCGGCCGGCGGCGAAGACGGCCATCAGGCGCCTCGAGCGTTCTTCCGGTGGCAACGGCTCGAGCGTCGTGGCATCGCCATCGAACCAGCCCAAATAACCGCCGTAGACGGCGCGCACCGACCAGGCCACGGTGCCGTAGTGTTCGGCCAGCCAGGGATGCTCGGCCAAGTGGCGCGGCAGGCGCACGGCGGCGACGATTTGGTCGGGACCGAGCCCCCCATTGATGCCGCGAACCGTCTGGTCGTGGACGAACTGGATGGCATCGCGGTAGGCGGTCAGGACCTCGGCCACCTTGTCGCCCCCCACCAGCGGCCGGGTATGCGCCGGAACCAGGACCTCGGGCCCCAGCGCGCGCATGCGATCGAGGCTCTCGACCCACGTCATGACGTCGCGGTGCGCCGTGCCACGGATGGTGTAGAGGTTGGGAAAGGTCTGGTAGATGTTGTCGGCCGGCAACAGGATTTTTCGTTCGGGCAGCCAGACCATGATCTGGTCGTCGGTTTCGCCGGGCGCGTGGATCAGCTCAAACCGCACCCCGGCGACTTCGATCTCCAGCTTGTCGTCGAACACATGCGTCGGGCGCCTTAGCGCCATGTCTTGCGTTTCAAACCCCAAGTCGGGACCGATGCCGGCGTTTATCACCCCGCCGGCCGGCAGCAACTGGCCGAACATACGCATGCCGCGCCGGTAAAGGACGTCGGCCAGCACGTTGACGATGCGGTTGATGTGGGCGTTGGTGGTGCGATGGGCGTAGACCGGCACTTCGCGCCGCTGGGCAAAAACCTGGCTGCCATAAATGTGGTCGGGGTGGTTGTGGGTCAGCACGATGGCCTTGACCGGCTTTTTCGTAATTTCGCGAAAAGCGGCCAGCGCCGCCTGGGCGCGCGTGCGGCTTTCCAGGCTGTCGACGATGATGACGCCGTCGTCGCCCTCGATCATGATCGAATTCGCCAGGCCGTAGCCGACGGCGACGTGGATGCCGGCCGCGGGGCTGATAACTTGGCGCTCAAAAAGCCGGCTGTGGGCCTCGAGGGTCGAGGCCCCGCCAGTGGTGGTGTCAGTGCTCTTTTCAGCCTCCCCGCTGTCGCAGCCGGCCAGCGCCAGGACGGCGCCGATCAGCAGACCGAGCCCTTTCATGCCGCCCTCCCCCGTTCCCAGAGCCCGTGGCTCCTAAAGGCCGTGGTTGGGCCAACTAGGTTCAAAATTCTTGTCGAGGAAGGCCTGGGCGCCCTGGGTGTGGCTGTCCTTGCGCAGCCACATGGACATCATCATCTCGGTCTCGATGCGCAAGCGTTCCTCGAGCGTCCGCCCGATGCCCCGGACCACGGTTTCCTTGTCGGACCTGAGCGCACCCTGGGGCAGCTGGGCGATCGACTTGGCCAGCTCCAGCGCACGCGCATACGCCTTGCCCTGGGGCACCACCTCGTTGACCAGACCCATACGAAAGGCCTCGTGGACGTCGATGAAGCGGCCGGTGATGAGCAATTCCATGGCGTGGCCGTGGCCCACGATAAGCGGCAGGCGCACGGCCAGGCCGTCGCCCGAGATGATGTTCCAGCGCCGCTCGGTAGCGCCGAACTTGGCGTTCTCGGCACCGATGCGAATGTCGGCCAGCAGCGCCGTCTCCATACCGGCGGCCACGGCGTAGCCGTTCACGGCGGCGATGATGGGTTTGAAGATGTCGGCCCGCTTGGTGTAGCCGCAAAAGCCGTCGGAATTGTAGATGGCCTGGCGGTAGTCTTCGTAATCCTCGAACTTGAAGTTGTCGGAAGCCGCGTCTTCGAGGTCCCAGCCGGCGCAAAAGGCCTTGTCGCCGGCACCGGTGATGATGGCGACGAGGGCGTCTTTATCATCACGAAACCTCTTCCAGGCCTCCTGCAGCTCCAAGTTCATGGTGTTGCTGATGGCATTGCGCCGCTCGGGCCGATTGAGGGTGATGGTGACGATGTGATCGGTCATTTCGTATTTGATGGTCTCGTAGCTCATTGCAGTCACTCCCTTGGCGAAGAAATTTCCAGAAGATTGGCTTTGACGGCCAGCAGGTCGTCGATCAGGCGTTCGCGCCCAGCCGCCGGCAATCCTGCCAGGGCCTGGCGGTTGAGGGTGGCGCCGACCTGGTTCACGAAGGCCCGGACGGGGTCTACCTTGGGCGTGAGGTGAACTCGCTTGGCGCGGCGGTCGTGGGCGTCGGCGCGGCGCTCGACCCAGCCCTTGCGCTCGAGATGGTCGAGCAGCACGCCCAGGCTGGGCCGTCCGATCTCGAGATCAAAGGCCAAGTCCGCCTGGGTCACGCCGTCCTGGCGCATGAGGTGAAGCAGCACCCACCACTGCGAACGCGTGAGGCCGAGTTCGCGAACCCGCTGGTCCAGCACCTGGCGGATGAGGCGGGCCAGGTCGTGGATGAGAAAACCGAAATTGCCTTCGTGGGCCGGCCGGGACATGCCGGGATATTAGTACGCTAGACAATAATATGCAAGAATATAATTTGTTAACGTATTAATTTTCCACCTCGGCCGCAGTGTAGAGAGCGACCTCGCCGCTGACGCCCTTGAGCTGGGTGCTACCGACAGGCCGGATCTCGGCCACCCCGGCGGCTCGTTCGGCCACTTCGGCACTGAACAAAAGCGGCGGATGGGGCGGCTTGGTCTCGCTTTCCAGACGCGCCGCCAAGTTCACCGTGGGCCCGATGACGGTGAATTCGAGGCGGTCGGCGCTGCCGATGTAGCCGGCCACCACCTGGCCGAAATGAATGCCGATGCCGCTCGACAAGGTGGGGCGGCCCTGGTCGCGCTGGCTTTGATTGAAAAGCTCGAGGCGGTGGCGCATCTCCAACGCCGCCGCCACCGCCGCGGCGGCACTGTTCTGCTCCCCATCATCCAGACCGAACACCGCCATCACGGCATCGCCCATGAATTTGTCGACCATGCCGCCGTGGTTCCGGATGGCCAGCACCATCTCGCCGAAATAGCCATTCAGCAGGCTGGTCAGGGCCTCGGGCTCGAGGTCCTCGGAAAGCGCCGTAAAGTCGCGCAGATCCGAGAGCAACACCGCCACCCGGCAGCGCCGGCCACCCAGCTTGACCTCGTTGCCAGCGACCGCGTGCTTGGCGATGAACTCCTCGGCCACCTGGGGATTGACGAAGCGGCCGAAGGCGTCGCGGATGCGTTCGCGCAGCATCAGGCCCTGGGCCATATCGTTGATGCTGTCGGCGACGCGGCCCAGCTCGTCGGGCCGCGAGGCGTCGAGGCGCACGTCATAGTAGCCCTCGGTCACCATTTCCAGGGCCTCGAGGATGCGGTCGCAGTCGTGCCGCTGCGCCTGGCCGTAGCGCCAGGCGATGAAAAGCGCGGCGGCGACGAAGCTGGCGCCCAGGAACGTCACTTCCAGCGCCACCCCGAGAGCGGCATAGCCCTCGTAGACGAAGCGAAAGGCCATCAGCACCATGACCGCCGCCGGCACGATGGTGAAGACGGCGTAGCCCTCGATCAGGCGCGGCGCCATGCGCCCCAGGATGGTGGCCGGGGTCTCGCCCTCGGTGCCGCGCACGAACTGCTCCAGGCCGATGTATTCGAGCTGCGACAGCACGCCGCCGCCCAGGGCCCAGTAACCGACCAGCAGCTTGAGGTGACTTTCGGGCGGGAAGTCGGGATAGAGCACGGCGTGCACGATCACCGCCAGCTCGCCGGCCACCAGCCAGGAAACCACGGCGATGAAAAAGCCGTGCCGGGCCAGGCTGCGCGGCGCCCGGGCCTCGGGGTAGAGCCGGTAGAGGCCCTCCCGCAGTGCGATCTGCAGCACACATACCAGGCCCAGTCCCAGCATCACCCGCGACAGCATGATGGCAGCGATGAAGGGACAGACGACCTGGCCGTAAAAGGCCAGGAACGCCACCGCCACCAGCGGCCCCAGGTGCAAACGCCAGCGCGTGCCGGCGTCGATGCGCGTCAGCGTCAGATCCGTCATGGTTTCCCCCGAAGCTGTTCCGCCCACTTCCCGCCGAGCATAGCAGCCGCGGCATCAGGCCGTGACCCGATGCGAAATCCGGGCTAAAGGATTGGCGTTGCGGCCCACGGGGAGCCCGAAGCCATGGCGGAGAAACTATTCGATCGGCTGCGCGCCGCTTGTGCCGAAGACTGGCGGGCCTACGTCGAGCATGAATTCGTAAGGCAACTGGGAGACGGCAGCCTGCCGGACGCCTGTTTTCGCCACTACCTGTGCCAGGATTATTTGTTCCTCATCCACTTCGCCCGGGCCTACGCGCTGGCTGCCTACAAATCCCAGGAGCTGGACGACATCCGCCAGGCGGCGGCGGGACTGGCCGCCATCACCGACTTGGAAATGGGCCTGCACGTGGAATTCTGCGCCGGCTGGGGACTGGACGAAGCCGCCATGCAGGCGTTGCCAGAAGCCGAGGAAACCATGGCGTACACGCGGTACGTCTTGGAGAAAGGCCTTTCTGGCGATCTTTTGGACCTGCACGTGGCGCTAGCGCCCTGTGTCATCGGCTACGGCGAAATCGGCCGCAACCTAGCGGGCAAAACCGTCGGCAACCCCTACGCCAAATGGATCGAGATGTACGCGTCCGACGACTACCAAGAGGTGGCGGCAGGCGCCGCCGACCAGCTCGACAGCCTTTATGAGCGCCGCGCCGGCGAGGGCCGCTGGCCGGAAATGGTCAAGACCTTCGGCCAGGCGACGCGGCTGGAGGTGGCGTTCTGGGAGATGGGGCTGAAGATGGGGGGCTAGGAATCCAACTATTCCAGCCCTTCCTCGGCAAACGGTAGCCAGCCCTCGCGGTCCTCGATCTCCAATATCCAAAGGTCGGGGTCGAAGTCTACTTGACGCGCCAGGTAGACGTCGGATTCTTGTTCGGGCACCGGGTCGGGGCCCGTCACCGCGGTCCATAACAAATTGCCATCGAAGTCGCGCTGGCGGCCGTAGACGACACAGCCTTGTTCCAATCGGTTGAGCTTGACGAAGACCATGCCGGCGTCGCCGTCGCCGCGCCTGGCCACGGTGGCGGGGACGCCGCGCGCGAGACAACGTTTTATCGTGGCCTTGATCCAGAGGTCGGTCTTTAGCCTGGGTTCCAAAGAAACTTACTTCTTGGCTTTTTTCTTCTTCTTCGCCCCCTTGGCCGCCGCGCCACGTAGCGCGGCGCCCACGGCGCCTTCGGCCCAGGGCTGCATTTCGGCCCAGCCCGCGAGCGCCTCGTCGGGCGCGGCGCGGTAGGGCATCTTGCCGTAGCCTTCCAGGCCGCGGGCCTCGAAGGCCGGGCGGTTTTCCTCGTCGGCCTTGAGGTAGAGCCGGTCGGCCCGGGTGATCAGCGCGAACATGGTGCCGTCGAGGAAGAGGCCCTGGCCGCCGAACATGGGTTTCGCCCGAACCTCGCCCAGCGGCGTCAGGATCTCCAGCACCCGGACGACGTATTCGCTTTGCTTGGCCATGGATCTAGGACCTTAGTTTCAAGAGTTGCGCGATTACGCTGACGGCGATTTCGGGCGGCGTATTGTCGCCCAAGTCCTCGCCGATGGGGCAGACGATGCGCTCGATGAAAGCAGCATCGACCCCGGCATCGGCCAGCTCGCGGCGCGCCACGCGAGCCTTGGTTTCGCTGCCGATCATGCCAATGAACGAGGCACTCGTGCCCAATTCGTTCAAGCGCAGCAATATCGGCACGTCGGTGGCGTGGCCCATGGTCATCAGCACCACGGCGGCACCGGACGGGACACGGGCGACGCCGTCGGAGTATTCGGCTTGCAGGCGTTCCAAGCGCGGGCTTTCGGGCAGGCGCTCGAGCCACTCGGCGCGGGGGTCGACGCAGAGCACGTGGCAGTCGAGCTCCACCAGGAACCGGCAAAGCTTCTGGGCCACGTGGCCGGCGCCGAAGACCGCCACGTTCCACACCGCTGTCGGCCGATGGACCTCGAAAAACAGCGCCATCTCGCCGCCGCAGCTCATGCCCAGGTCAACCTGGATGTTCCAGCGCTCGAAGTGGGTGGGCTGGGGCTCGTTTCGCCGCAGCAGATCCGCCGCCACCTCGGCGCACTTGGCCTCGATGCGGCCACCGCCCACCGTGCCGTAGCAAAGCCCCTCGGCAGCAAAGACCGCCCGGGCACCGACCACTTGCGGAATGCTGCCGCGCCCGTCGACGATGGTGGCGACGCAAAACGGCTCGCCGGCCGCCTGCAAACGCTCGATTTCAAGCAGGAATTCAAGACTGAGCATTTTCTTACCTTACACCAAGTACCGACACGCCCGTCAGCGCCACCGTGGCCCTGATGCCGGGCCGCAAAAGTGGTGCCTGTCACCATTCTTGCCGCAAAAACTCAATGAAATCAAAGGGTTCACTGGCTGTTGGCGTCCAACAAAAGTGGTGCCTGTCCCCACTTTCACGCACTTTCCCTTTGGTTGCTGGCGGCGATACCTGGCTCGGGCAGCAGCCAGCCGGCCACGCTGCGGTCCGGGCAGCGGCCCCCGAGCGTGGGCAGCAGTTCCATGACCCGCTCGGCGGCCCGGATCCGGTCCGGCCGGTCGGCACGATTGAGAAACAGCACCAGCCGCGCCCCCTTCGGGCAGCCCTTGGCCAGGCCGTCGGGATGGACGATAGCCCGGGCCAGGCTCTCCGTCCCTACCGGCTGGCCGGGCGCCAGGCCGGTGAGTTCGGCCCAGAGCCCCGGCCGGAAGACATGATCCTCGTCCAAGGGCCAGCCCAGGCCGCCCAGGCCGGCCACACAGACCTGGGCATCGCTGGCCGCCGGCACCACCGGCTCGTGGGCCGCCGGCACCTTCAACGGCAGGCGCTTCGAGCCATCGGCCTCGACGACGATGCGGTCGAACCAGCCGGCGGCGGCGATTTCGTCGATGATTTCCGGGGCCGGGCCGATGCGGCGGGCGCCATCCGGGGTCTCCCCCGACCAGGCGACGACGGCTCCGGCTGTCGGCAAGAGGGCCCTGGCACGGTCTAGAAATTCGCCGGCCGTGGCGGCGGCAAACCCGGGCCAGGTCTCGGATTCGTCGGCGGCGATCTTGGTCGTCGTGGTGACCAGTACGCGCCCGCCGGCGGCCACACTCTCGCGGGCCAGGGCAAACATCAGGTTGGTCTTGCCGCCGGCACCCACGAGAGACACCAGGCGGCAGCTTTCGAGGCCGAGCGCGGCCAGCAGCATCAGCCCTCCAATCCGCGGTTGGTCGCACCCCGGTTGGCCTGGCGCATCACGGCCTCCAGTACGGAGCCGGCGATGGCCCGGGCCTTGTCGGAGATGGTGGTGCAGTATTCCGCCCGGCCGCGCGGGTCGATGTCGCCAAGCTTTCGCCCGGCGGCGATCTCGGTACCGGGCCGCAAAAGGCCGCGAAGCACGCCGTCAAGCTCGGCGACGACGGGCTGGCCGGCGATCTCACCCACCGTTTCGCCGGCCGCCACCTGGTCGCCGATGGCGTGATCGCTGGTGAAAACCCCGGCCGCAGGGGCGCGCAGCACGCGCTCGGCCTGGTGGCCGGCGATGGCGCCCGGGACGCCCGTATTGGGCTCGGCCGAGCCCGTTTCGATCAGACGGCCAAGGTCGTGGCCGCGGTTGGTCTCGACCACGATGTGGCAGTCGCGGCCCGCCTCGAAGCCCGGGCCCAGCACCACCACCAGCGGCGCCTCGTCCAGGCCGGTTCCCAGGTTGCGCTTGGCCAGGATGGCATCGACCACCACGTCGGGGCTGAACCCGAAGGCCGGCCAACGCCGGCTGAGCGCCAGGGCGATTTCACCCGCCGCCCAGCAATCGCGGACACCCGCCGCATCCTCGACGAGGCGGGCGCTGACGCCTTCGACAACGGTGGTACCGCCCTCCAGGGCGCTGCAAAACGAAACCGCGCGGCGCACCGCCAGCGGTTTCTCCAGCTCCAGCATGCAGATCCTGCGCAACCGGGCCTGCCAGAGCCGCCAGGCCACGGCGCTGGCCATCTCGCCGGCCCCCTTGATGAGCACCAAGGGCGAAATCGGCGGCGCCAGGCGCTCGAGCTCGGCGTTCGAGTCAACGTCCATGAACGGCCCCTCGCGGTCAAACTCGACGGTGCCGACGGCCTCGGGGTTGGCGGCGATGACGGCCCGCGCCCCACTGTCGCCGGCAAGCGCCAGGATATCCGGGAAAAAGCGCCGCGCGAAGATCACCGGGTTGCGCAGCCGGCCGGCCACCATGGGGTGGCAGATTGCGTCCAAGGCATGGCTTTCGATCAGCCGGTCGATGATGGCCGGCTCGATCAGCGGCTGGTCACCCATCAGGAACATGGCGGCCGGGCAGTCTTCAGGCAGCGCCCTGAGCCCGGCGACCACGGTGGTGCTCTGGCCCTCGGCAAAGCGCGGGTTTTGGACGATATGCAGGCGGGGATCGGCAAACGGTGCCAGCGCCGCCCGCAAGAGCTCGCTCTCATGCCCCAGCACGACAACGACCGGGTTCAAACGGGAGCCCAGCGCCGCCGCCACGACGCGGCATATCATGGGCTGGCCGGCCACAAGGCCCAAGAGCTTGTTGCCCTGGAAACGGCGCGAGAGGCCGGCCGCCAGGACCACACCGGCAACCGGTTTCACAACTACTCTTCCCGGATCAGGCGTTTGGCCTTGCCCTCGACCCGGGGCAGGCTGCCGATCTCAACCACCTCGACGGCCGGCGTGATGCCGACGCGGTAGCGCACGGTTTCGATCAGGTGTTCGCGGGCGCGCTCAATCTCGGCCCGGCCCAGACGCTCGTGGGCCGGCTCGACCTCGATGGTCAGCGGCCGGCCGCTGCCCTGGCGCGGGATGCGCAACTGGTATTCGAGCGACAACTCGTCGTTGCTGTGCACCAGGTTCTGGATCTGGCTGGGAAAGACGTTGACGCCGGCGAAGTGGAACATGTCGTCCGACCGCCCCAGCACGCCGCCTTCCAGGCGCACGAAAGTGCGGCCGCAGGCGCAAAGTTCGCGGTTGAAGCGCACCAGGTCGCGCATGCGGTAGCGGATCAACGGCGCACTGGTGCAACTGAGGTTGGTCAGCACCAACTCGCCGATCTCGCCGTCGGGCAAAGCCTCATCGCTCTCGGTATCCAGCACCTCGGCCAGGAACATGCTCTCCACCACGTGGGTGCCGTCGTGGGCCCGGCATTCGAAGCCGAAATTGCTGATCTCGGTGGAACCGACGTCGTCGAAGCACTCGGCGCCCCACTGGGATTCCAGCGCCTTCTTGGTGGCCTGCACGTTGGCCCCAGGTTCGCCGGCGGCGATGATTCTTGCTATCGCCGAACCGGCCAAGTCGGGTCCGCCCTTGGCCGCCATCTCGGCCAGATAGAGAAGATACGAAGGCGTGCCGCAAACCACCGTGGCGCCCCAGTCGATCATCGCCCTGAGGCGATCGGCAGAACTTTGCCCGCCGCCCGGAACGCACAGCACTCCGGCCCGCTCCATGGCCGTCTGAAAACCCCACCAGGCCATGAAAAGCCCGTAGTTGAAAGGCACGAACATCACGTCGGCCTCGGTCATCCCGTAGCCGCAGCGGTAGTGTTGGAATTGCTCGTAGAAGGTCTCGAACCAATCCTGACGGTTGTACATGATACGCACCGGCGTGCCGGTGGTGCCCGAGGTCTGGAAAACGCGCACCGCTTCGTCAGGCGCAATACAAGAAAAATCGCCCCAGGGCGGCGCCACCGACTGGCTGTCCTTGAGTTCCTGCTTTTCCGTGAAGGGAATATTGCGCAGGTCTGCGAGAGTACGGATATCGTCGGGTTTGATGCCGGCGGCGGCGAACTTGCGCCGGTATAAGGGACTGCGTTCGCTGACGTAGGCCAGTTGCTGGCGCAGCTTGGCGAGCTGGTGCTGCTCGAGAGCGGGCCGGCCCATACATTCCAATTCGGGCCGCCAGTAGACGTGCTCGGTCATCGCCGGCGCTCCAGTTCCTTGATGCCCTGCAGGATGCGGTCGGGCGAAAACGGCGTGGTGTGCAGGCGCACGCCGGTGGCGTCGTAGATGGCGTTGGCGATAGCCGCCAGGATGCCCGAGACCAGGCCCTCGCCGACCTCCTTGGTGCGGTAGGGTTGGCCCACTTTGTACTCCTCGGTGATGACGTGGGCCTCTTCCGAGAGCGCGATGTTGTGGATGGTGGGCATGCGGTAGTCGAGCCAGTTGGGATTGAGGGTATAGCCGTCCTTGGTGATGACTTCCTCCATGAAGGCGTGGCCCAGCGCCATCGAGATCTGGCCGTCGACCTGGCCCTTGACCAGGCCCGGATTGATGGGAAAACCACAATCATGCACGGTCAGTGCTTTCACGAGCCGCGCCTCGCCGGTCTCGATGTCGACCTCGACCTTGGCCACCTGGGCCGAGAAGGCATAGTTCTCGGTCCAGCGGCCCTTGGTGGTGGCCAGGCTGGGATGGTGGGGCTCGTCGCGCATGGTGCGCCAAAAACCCTCGCCGATGATGGTGTCGCCTCGGCGCGTGGCTATGCTGGTCTCGATGACCTTGGCGTAACTCAGCCGGTTGTCGGGATTGCTGATGCTGATGACCTGCTTGTCTTCGAGGCGCAGATCCTCGACCGCCGTGTTCATGCGCTCGGCGGCCACGGCCAGCAGTTTTTCACGGGCGTTGCCGGCGGCCTGGCGGGCGGCGTTGCCGGTGACGTAAGTCAGGCCCGAGATCCACGAGCCGATGTCCTGGGGCGTGACGTCGGTATCGGCGGCGATGATCTTGATGTCGTCCATGCCGATGGAGAGTTCCTCGGCGACGATCTGGCTGATCACCGTCTCGGCGCCCTGGCCCACGTCGAGCGCGCCGGTAAGCACGATGGCGGAGCCGTCATCGTTCATCTTGACGATCACACCCGAGCCGTTGGGGTAGATCAGGGTGCCGCCCATGTAGGACGAAACGCCGATGCCGACGCCGCGACGCAGCGGCCCCTCGGGCGCTGACTTGCGGTCGCTGCCATAGTGCTTGAGCAGCTCGGATTTCTCGGCCGCCACGGTGATGCAGTCCTTGAGGCCGGCCTGGTGGGTGTTGTCCTTGTTGGGCAGTTCTTCCCATGAATCGCGGGCGTTCTTCAGGCGGATGGCGATGGGATCGAGGCCGATGGCCTCGGCGATGTCGTCGAGCTGGGATTCGATGGCGAAACGGATCTGGGGGCAGCCGTGGCCGCGCTGGGGCGCCCGCACCGTGTGATTCGTGTAAACGGAATAGGCCTCGTAGCGCAGGTTGGGAATGCGGTAGGGCACCATGGTGAAGCCCCAGCCCAAAAAGATGACGACCACGCCCGAGCCCCGGTAGGCGCCCGAATTATTGGTCACGCGCAACTGCTGGGCGACGATCGACCCGTCCTTCATGACCCCGGTCTTGACCTCGACCACCAGCGGCTGGCCGTGGCGAAAGGCCGAGAAAATCTCCTCGCGGCTGGCCACCATGCGCACCGGCCGGCCGCTGAGCATGGAAAGCCGGGCAGCGCAGTATTCGTGGGAAAAGAGATCGATCTTGCCGCCGAAGGTGCCGCCCGTATAGGTCTTGTGGATGCGCACCGAGGAATAGGGAAGATCGAGCACCGCGGCCAGCTTGGCGCGCTTGACGAAAGCCCCCATGGACGAAGTCCAGACGTTAAGCTTGTCGCTCTCCCAGTGCGCCAGCGTGGCCTGGGGCTCGAGGTAGCCGTGGGTTCGGAGATGGCTCTCGTAGCGGTCCTCGCGCACGTAGTCGGACTGGGCAAAGCCTTCCTCCACGTCGCCCCAGCCCGTGGCCGTCTTGCCGCCGATGTTGGCCAGGTCCTCGTGGGCGATGACCTTGGGGTGCGAGGGCTGGACCTCGGGGGCGCCCGGCTGCATGGCCTTGAAGGGATCGAAGACCGCCGGCAGAGGCTGGTATTCGACTTCGATCAGGTCCATGGCACGCTGCGCCGTCAGGGCGTCGACGGCGGCCACCGCCGCCACCTCCTCGCCCACGTGCACCACGCGATCGCGGGCCAGCACCTCCTGGTCGGCGGGATAGCGCGGCGTGTCGACGAAGGCGTGCTTGATGCCCAAGGTGTCGTCCACCGTGATCACGGCCTTTACGCCCTCCAGCGCTGCCGCCCGGCTGGTGTCGATGGACAGTATCCTGGCGTGGGGATGGGGGCTGCGCAGCACACGGCCCTGCAAGGTGCCGGGCAGCTTGACGTCCTGGGTGAAGACGGCCCGGCCGGTGACCTTGTCGGGGCCGTCCTTGCGGCGCGCGCTTTTTCCGACGTGGCTGAGCTCGTTCATAACGCCCCCCTACTCCACCTGCCCCGGCGCTTGGCCCGAGGCCTGAAGCACGGCATCGACGATGCCGTTGTAGCCGGTGCAGCGGCAGAGGTTGCCCTCCAGCGCCTTTTTGATTTCCCGCGGCGTCGGTTTGGGATTGGCCTCCAGCAGCGCCGTCGCCGACATCAATACGCCCGGCGTGCAAAAGCCGCACTGGGTGCCGCCCTGGTCGAGGAAGGCTTCTTGCAGCGCGTTCAGCTTCTCGCCCTGGGCCAGGCCCTCGACAGTGCGCACGCTGCGGCCATGGCACTCCAGCGCCAGGGTCAGGCAGGCCAGCACCGGGCGGTCGTCAACGAGCACGGTGCAGGAGCCGCAGGTGCCCGAGGCGCAGCCGTCCTTGGTGCCGGTCAGGCCGATCATCTCGCGCAGCACCTCGACCAGCGTGTGGCGCGGCCGCACCGTGGCCTCGTGGTGCTCGCCATTGACGCTGAGGCTGATGACCCGGGGTTTAGCCGGCGGCCGCGGTTGGTTCACGCTCTTGTCCTCCGTTCAGGCAGCGCGTGCGCGCTCGGCGGCGTGGCCAAGACTGCGCCGCAGGTGGACCCGCACGTTGTCACGCAGATAGCGCTTGGTGTAGCCGTGGTGGGGCAAAGGATTTATCTCGCGGCTGGCCTCTTCGGCCACCCGGGCGATGGTGTCGTCGTCGAGTCGGGCGCCCACGAGGGCGGTTTCCGCCGCCTCGGGCCTGAGCGGTCCTTCGCCGATGGCACTGAGAACGATACGCGCTCCGGCACAGGTCTGGCCGTCGTCCTCCAGCCTGAGCGTCACGGCCATGACCACCATGCCGAATTCGAGGCCGCCGCGCAGTGTGGTTTTGTGAAAGCCCCAGCCACTACCGGTCGGGGCCTGTGGCACCGTCACGGCGGTGACGATCTCGGCCGGGCCCAGCGTCAGGGGCGAGAGGCCGTTGGCGCTGTAAAGGTCCTCGAGCGCCTGGTGGCGCCGGCCCTCGGGGCCGAGAATTTCGATCTCGGCGCCGAGCGCGATCAGGGCCGGGGCCAGGTCCGAACAATGCACCGCCCAGCAAGTCTGGTCGTCGTTGCCGGGAAAGGGATAGCAACATTCGCCGCCACGTTTGTAGCAGCCCGCCACGAACTGGTAGTCGTGCTGCTGATTGTAATAAAGGCAGCGCGTTTCCTGGCAGAGATTGCCGCCCAGCGTGCCCATCTGGCGCACCTGCTTGCCGCCGACGCTGTGGGCCGCGGCGGCCAGCAGCGGCGCCTGGCGGACGACCAAGTCGTCGGTTTCCAGGCTCGAGAGCCGCGTCAGCGCATCGATACGCAGGCCGCCCTCGGGCAAGAGCTCGGGCTCGGCCGGGACCAGCCCGGCCAGGCTGACGAGATGGCTGGGCCTGACCACTTGGACGCGCATGTTGGGGAAGAGATCGGTGCCGCCGGCCAGCAACTTGGCCTCGGCCTCGGCCCCCAGCAGCGCCACCGCCTCCTCGATCGTCTCGGGCCGTTCGTATTCGAAATCGAAGAGAATCATCGTTAGGGCTCCACTAGCCCGCAGGTATTTTTTGGGTCTACCGGGGAAGCGAAAACTTAGCCCGGATCTCTCCCCAGGTCACGGACTGCGTCGCGCCCAGGTGATGCGATCTTTAAGTCGTTGGAATATAGCGAATTTTTCATCTCCGTCCCCTACTCCGCCGCTTTATAATCCAGCGGGAAGTTTTGCCGCATGAAGTCGCCGTCGCGGCGGTAGGCGTGGCAGGAATCGAGCAGCGCCGACGGCAGGCGGCGCTCTTCGGGATGGCTCGCCGCTTCGCTTTCGGGCTCGCGTTCCGACCACAGCGCCTGCATGGCGGCGGTGGCCATCTGGGCCAGCATCTCGACCAGATGGGTGCAGCCCAGGCCATGGCCGACGCGCTGGCGCACGCCGCGGTTCCAGCCGGGCGCGATGCGCAGACCGGCCAGTTCGGCAAAATTGGGCTCGACGCCGGCACAATAGGCGTGGGCGCCGACGTCGAACTTGGCCTCCGCCGCTTGCACCACCAGTTCCTTGTCGACGGTCAACCTTAGCCACATATCATGTACCGGCTCGCCGGCGGCCCGGTAGGTATCGGTGAAATTGTGGGTGAACGGTTTGACGTCGATGATGTGGCCCTCAATGTCGTATAGGCCGTCGCTACGGCGATAGGCCCGCAGATCCATGGTGCGGGTGTGGATCATGTCGCGTTCGGCCGCGGGGGAAAGGGGCAAAGGTGCTACTCCGTTTTGTGGCTCTTGGCTGAAGTATCATACCGCAGTGCAGCAAGCGAGGTGGCATTCCGGCCGGCTCTGCTGTAAACTGCGGCCCGCAGGTTCCACTCGGCCGTTCCCCCCGGCCCCTCCCTCAGCGCTGGCTCACGGCAAGCTCTCACGAGAGAGGGAAGAGCCGCCAATGTTCGGCCGATAGCTGCCTGCGCCCCGGGGGAGGACATGGTTGACGGCCCCCTTGGCGGTCATGTGCGGAACGTGTTGTCGAAGCGGAAACGATGAAAAGAAACATGCGCCACGGCTTGTACAACAGCGAAAACGAACATGATAGCTGCGGCGTCGGTTTCGTCGTCAACATCAAGAACCGCAAGAGCCACGCCATCGTCCGCCAGGGCCTCGAGGTGCTGGTCAACCTCGACCATCGCGGCGCCATCGGCGCCGACCCGCTGGCCGGCGACGGCGCCGGGATCTTGATCCAGCTGCCCGACCGCTTGCTGCGCGAGGAAGCGGAGGCGCTGGGTATCGAGCTGCCGCCGCTGGGCGACTATGCCTGCGGCAACGTCTTCCTGCCGCGCCAGCCAGCCGCCCTGGAAGCCGGCGTGGCGGCCCTGGAAAGCGTCGCCGCCCAGGAAGGCCAGAACGTGCTGGGTTGGCGCGAGGTGCCCACCGACAGCTCTTGTCTCGGTGAAAGCGTCAAGCCCAACGAGCCGGTGATCCGCCAGGTCTTCATCGCGCGGGGCCCAGCCACGCCCGACCAGGACGCCTTCGAGCGCAAGCTATTCGTCATCCGCAAGCAGGCCCATCATGTGCTCTGGTCGGGCGGTGTGGCGGACGCCGACAGCTATTACGTGCCGTCGCTGTCGTCGCGCACGATTTGCTACAAGGCCATGGTGCTGGCGCCCAACCTGACGAGCTATTATGGCGACCTCAAGGATGAACGGACCGAGTCCGCGCTGGCGCTGGTGCACCAGCGCTTTTCCACCAACACCTTTCCCTCGTGGCGCCTGGCCCAGCCCTTCCGCTTCCTCTGCCACAACGGCGAGATCAACACGCTGCGCGGCAACATCAACTGGATGGCGGCGCGGCGCCAATCCATGAAGTCGGCGGAGCTGGGTGCGGATCTGGAAAAGCTCTGGCCCCTGATCGGCGACGGCGCCTCGGATTCGGCGACCTTCGACAATGCCTTGGAACTGCTGGTGGCCGGCGGCTATTCGCTCAGCCACGCCGCCATGATGATGATTCCCGAGGCCTGGAACGACAACCCGCTGATGGACCCGGACCGCCGCGCCTTTTACGAATACCACGCGGCGCTGATGGAGCCCTGGGACGGCCCCGCCGCCATTGCCTTCACCGACGGCCGCCAGATCGGTGCCACCCTCGATCGCAATGGGCTGCGCCCGGCGCGCTACGTGGTCACCGACGACGACCGCGTCATCATGGGCTCGGAAGTGGGCGTGCTGCCCATCGACGAGGCCAGCATCGTCGAGAAATGGCGCCTGCAGCCGGGCAAGATGTTCCTCATCGACCTGGAAGAAGGCCGCATCATCGACGACGCCGAGCTCAAGGCCGAGTTGGCCCAGGCCAAGCCCTACCAGCAATGGCTCAACGCCACGCAGATCCACATCGAGGACCTGCCCAGCGAAGTCGGCCCCATGCCGCCCGATCCGCAGACCTTGCTCGATCGCCAGCAGGCCTTCGGCTACACCCAGGAGGACATCAAGTTCTTCCTCACGCCCATGGCCATGACGGGCCAGGACCCCATCGGCTCAATGGGCGCCGACACGCCGCTGGCCGTCTTGTCGGACCGCTCCAAGAACCTTTTCAACTATTTCAAGCAGTGCTTCGCCCAGGTCACCAACCCGCCCATCGACCCCATCCGCGAAGAACTGGTGATGTCGCTGGTGTCGCTGATCGGGCCCCGGCCGAACCTTTTGGACGCCGACGACGCCGGCACCAAAAAGCGCCTCGAGGTGCGCCAACCCATCCTCACCAACATGGACCTGGAGCGCATCCGCCGCATCGAGAACAACGTCGACAACGCCTTCCGCACTTACACCCTGGACATCACCTATCCCGCCAGCGACGACGCCGACGGCATGGAGGCGGCGCTGGAGAGGCTGTTCGAGCGCGCCGAGCAGGTGGTCGATACTGGCTACAACATCCTGGTACTGTCGGACCGCTCGATCGACGCCGACAACGTCGCCATCCCCTCGCTGCTGGCCACGGCGGGCGTCCACCACCACCTGATCCGCCGGGGCTTGCGCACCGAAGTCGGCCTGGTTGTGGAAACCGGCGAGGCCCGGCGGGTGCACGATTTCTGCCTGCTGGCGGGCTATGGCGCCGAGGCCGTAAACCCTTATCTCGCCTTCGACACGCTGTTGGCGTTGCGGCCTTCGCTGCCCGAGGAACTGGCCGAGGAAGAAGTGCAGCGGCGCTACATCCGGGCCGTCGACAAGGGCATCCTGAAGGTCATGTCGAAGATGGGCATCTCGACCTACCAGTCCTATTGCGGTGCCCAGATCTTCGATGCCGTGGGCTTGTCGGCGGGCTTTCTCGAGCGCTACTTCATAAGCACGCGCTGCGCCATCGACGGCATCGGCCTGGCCGAGGTGGCCGAGGAAACCGTACGCCGCCACCACGTGGCCTACTCCGACGCGCTGCACTATCGCGATGCCCTGGACGTCGGCGGCGAGCTGGCCTACCGCCAGCGCGGCGAGGTCCACGCCTGGACGCCGGAGACCATCGCCCTTTTGCAACACGCCGTGCGCGCGGGCGACGAGCAGAAGTACCGCGCCTTCGCCGAGCGCATGAACGACCAGTCGCTGAAACTACGCAACCTGCGCGGCCTGATGGAATTCCGCCCGGCCGAGAAGCCGCTGGCGCTGGAAGAAGTCGAACCGGTCTCGGAGATCGTCAAGCGCTTCGCCACCGGCGCCATGTCGTTCGGCTCGTTGAGCTGGGAGGCCCACACCACGCTGGCGCTGGCCATGAACAGGCTCGGCGGCAAGTCGAACAGCGGCGAGGGCGGCGAGGAAGCGGAGCGCTACCGGCCGCTGCCGGGCGGCGATTCCATGCGCTCGGCCATCAAGCAGGTGGCCTCGGGCCGCTTCGGCGTGACCACCGAGTATCTGGTCAACGCCAGCGATATCCAGATCAAGATGGCCCAGGGCGCCAAGCCCGGCGAGGGCGGCCAGTTGCCCGGCCACAAGGTCGACGAATGGATCGCCCGGGTGCGCCACTCGACGCCCGGCGTCGGCCTCATATCGCCGCCACCGCACCACGACATCTATTCCATCGAAGACCTGGCCCAGCTCATCCACGACCTCAAGAACGTCAACCCCGAGGCCCGCATCTCCGTCAAACTGGTTTCCGAGATCGGCGTCGGCACGGTGGCCGCCGGGGTTTCCAAGGCGCACGCCGACCACGTCACCATCTCGGGCTTCGACGGCGGCACCGGGGCCAGCCCCATCACCTCGATCCAGCATGCCGGCAGCCCCTGGGAGATCGGCTTGGCCGAGACCCACGAGACCTTGGTGCGGAACAGGCTACGAGGCCGCATCGCGGTCCAGGTCGACGGTGGTCTGCGCACCGGGCGCGACGTCGTGGTGGCGGCGCTGCTGGGCGCCGACGAATTCGGTTTCGCCACGGCGGCGCTGATTTCCGAGGGCTGCCTGATGATGCGCAAGTGCCACCTCAACACCTGCCCGACCGGGGTGGCGACCCAGGATCCGGAACTGCGCAAGCTCTTCAGCGGCCGGCCCGAGCACGTCATCAACTACTTCACCTTCGTTGCCAACGAGGTGCGTGAGCTGATGGCCGAATTGGGATTCCGCACAATGAACGAAATGATCGGGCAGCGTGAGTTTCTGGATTCCAGCCGCGCCATCGATCACTGGAAGGCCCGCGGCCTCAATCTGGGCGGCCTTTTGTGCGAGCTCGACCCCGGGCCCGACGTCGCCATCTACAACTGCGAGCCACAGAACCACGGGCTCGAGAAGGCGCTGGACCACAGTCTTATCGAACAGGCCCTGCCGGCCATCGAGAGCGGCCAGCCGGTCAGCATCGAAAGCCCGATCTCCAACGTCAACCGTACCGTCGGCGCCATGCTGTCGGGCCGTATCGCCCTGAAGTACGGCCATGAAGGCCTCAACGACGACACCATCCAGGTCAAGTTCACCGGCAGCGCCGGTCAGAGCTTTGGCGCGTTCCTCAGCGCTGGCGTCGGCTTCGAACTGGAAGGCGACGCCAACGACTATGTCGGCAAAGGCCTCTCGGGCGGGCGCTTGGTGATCTATCCACCGGCGGTCTCGAGTTTTACGCCGGAAGAGAACATCCTGATCGGCAACACCGTGCTCTACGGCGCCGTCAGCGGCGAATGCTACTTCCGCGGCGTCGCCGGCGAACGCTTTGCCGTACGCAACTCGGGCGTCACCACGGTGGTCGAAGGTGTCGGCGACCACGGCTGCGAATACATGACCGGCGGCATTGTCGTGGTGTTGGGCCGCACCGGGCGCAATTTCGCCGCCGGCATGAGCGGCGGCATCGCCTACGTGCTCGACGAGACCGACGATTTCGAGGTGCGCTGCAACATGGCGATGGTGGAACTGCAGCCGATATCGGACGAGGACCGGGTGCTGGAGGACCTCGACCACCAGCGCGGCGATCTCGAGACTCACGGCCGCGTCGACATCGTGCATGACATGACGCGCTACGACGCCCAGCGCCTGTATATGCTGATCGAAAACCACCTGCGATATACCAACAGCGAGCGGGCGCGGTTGATCCTCGACAACTGGGATGACTACCTGCCCAAATTCGTCAAGGTCATGCCGGTCGACTACCGGCGCGCACTGCAGGAAATGCAGGCCTCCTCCCGCGTCACGGAGCGCACCGGCGTCAGCGTCGCGGTGGGGGACTGAGGCCATGGGCAGGCCCACAGGTTTCAAGGAGATCCATCGCCGTGACCGCTCCTATGCGCCGGTTTCCCAGCGCGTGCGCCATTTCGGCGAGTTCGTGATACCGCTCAGCGAGGCCGAGACGCGCCAGCAGGGCGCACGTTGCATGGATTGCGGCATCCCCTTCTGTCACAACGGCTGTCCGGTCAGCAACATGATCCCGGACTGGAACGACGCAACCTATCGCGGCGGCTGGCGGGAAGCCCTCGAGGTGCTGCACTCGACCAACAATTTCCCCGAATTCACCGGCCGCGTCTGCCCCGCTCCCTGCGAGGCGGCCTGCACTCTCAACATCACCGACCGCCCGGTGACCATCAAGACCATCGAGTGTTCGATCGTCGAGAAAGGCTGGCAGGAAGGCTGGATAGGGCCGCAGATTCCGGCCCACCGCAGCGGCCGCCAGGTGGCCATCGTCGGCTCCGGTCCGGCTGGCCTGGCCTGCGCCCAACAGCTCGCCCGGGCCGGTCATGGCGTCGTGGTGTTCGAAAAGAACGCCCGCATCGGCGGCCTCTTGCGCTACGGCATTCCCGATTTCAAACTGGACAAGGCCATCATCGACCGGCGCATGGCGCAGATGCGAGCCGAAGGCGTCGAGTTTCGGCCCAACACACACATCGGCGTCGGTGTCCCGGCGGCCGAGCTGCTGGAGAAGTTCGACGCTCTGGTGTTGGCCGGCGGCGCCGAGCATCCGCGCGACATGCCGGTGCCGGGCCGCGAACTCGACGGCGTCCACTTCGCCATGCCCTTCCTGATGCAGCAGAACCAGCACTTGGCGGGCGAACAAGTCACCGCCGACCAACCCATTAGCGCCGAAGGCATGCACGTCGTGGTCATCGGCGGCGGCGATACAGGATCCGACTGCGTTGGCATCTCGATCCGTCAGGGCGCCGCCACGGTGACGCAACTGGAGATCATGCCCAAGCCGCCAGAGAGCGAGGAAAAGGAGCTGGTCTGGCCCAACTGGCCCAACAAGCTGCGTACCTCGACCTCCCACGAGGAGGGCTGCGATCGCGACTGGGGGGTTTCGACGACGGCGGTCAAGGGATCTAACGGCCGCGTCGAGGCGCTCGAGCTGGTGCGGGTACGCTGGGACGAGGCCGAGGACGGCCGCTTCAGCATGCTCGAGATCGCCGGCAGCGAATTCGAGCTCAAGGCCGATTTGGTGCTGCTGGCCATGGGTTTCGTGCGGCCGCGCCACGAGGGACTTTTAGAAAGCCTGGGCGTCAGCCTCGATGAGGGCGGCAACGTCGCCGCCAATACCGTCGACTACCAGACCTCGGTCGACAAGATCTTCGCCGCCGGCGACATGCGTCGCGGTCAGTCGCTGGTGGTCTGGGCCATCCGCGAAGGCCGCCAGTGCGCCCGCGCGGTCGACGAATTCCTCACCGGCGCCTCCGGCCTACCGCGCTAGCGGCCCGGCCGCTCCTTAGTTTTTCTCTTGACCTCAATTGGCAAAAAAAAATTCCCGTCGGCCCATTGCCATATTTGCACAATTGCGCAAATATACATGGATATTAGCGAGGAACACCCGCCATGCAGCCCAACCCGACGCCCCTGGAAGTGATTTCGAACCTGGCCGAGGATAACTCTCGCGGCTCCGGCCTCGAAGGTTTGCTCGAGCCCCGCCTTTTCAAGGCGCTCGGAGATCCCACCCGGGTCGCCATCCTGCTCACCCTGGCGCAATCGCGAGACGGCCTGCCGGTGGGCGAAGTGGCGGCACGCAGTCCGGTCGACGTCTCGGTAGTATCACGCCATCTGGCGGTGCTGCGCGAGGCCGGCATCGTGGAGTGCGAACGCCAGGGCAAGGTGGTTTTCTACTGGGTGCGCTACGGCGCCCTGACCAGCAGTCTGCGCGCGCTTGCCGATGCCCTCGATCAATGCTGTCCGACTCAAGGAGCCAATTGATGCCACTCTCGATTTATCTTCCGCAATTGCAGGATTCGCTGATTTTCTTCGCCATCGTGTCGGCGGAGATGACGGTCCTTTTCATCGGCATCACCTTTCTTGTCGGCATTATCCTGGAGCTCTTCCCGGCCGAGCGCATCAGCGCCATCATGTCGGCGCGGCGCGGCCACGGCTATGCGGTGGGTGCCGGTTTGGGGGCGCTGACGCCCTTTTGCAGTTGCTCGACTATTCCGCTGACCATGGGCCTGATCAAGGCACGCGCCGGCTTCGGCCCGACCATGACGTTCCTCTTCACCTCGCCGCTGGTCAATCCGCTGTTGGTGGCATTGTTGTGGATGGCACTGGGCATCCGGTTCACCGTGGTCTACGTCGGCATGGCGCTGACGCTGACGGTGATCATCGGCTATCTGCTCGACCGTTTCGGGTTCGACCGCTTCATTCGGGCCGACCTTCTGGTGACCAAATCGTCTTGCGGCGCCGCTCCCGAGGACTCGCCGCCCAACGACACCACGGTGCGGGCGGCCGCGGCGCGCCTCTTCCGCGATCGGCTGCGGCTCAAGGAGTTGCTGATCGACGCCGTGGGCCAGTTCCGCACCTTCCTGCCCTTCATCATCGTCGGCATCGGCATCGGCGCCGTCACCTATGGCTTCGTGCCGCAGGATTTCTTCGCCAGCGTCGCCGTTTCCGACAGCCCCTGGGCCATCCCGGCCTCGGCCGTGATCGGCATTCCGCTTTACGTGCGGCCCAGCACCATGGTGCCCATGGTCATGCCGCTGGCCGCCAAGGGCGTGGCGCTGGGGGCCATCGCCGCCCTGATCATCGGCGCCGCCGGTGCCAGCCTGCCGGAGGTGGTGATGCTCAAACGCATGTTCCGCATGCCCATGATCGTGGCCTTCGTGACCGCCGTCCTGACCATCGCTGTGACCACGGGATTCGTTTTCCAGGCCGTGGTCGCTTAGATAACAGGAGGCCATGGACGAGCAGCAGCAGGAAAAAATCATCCAGGACCTCGAGCGGGACTACGAAGACCGCTGCGAGAACTGGTCCTGGGTAATCCGCCTGGCCAAACTGGCCATCCTGGTGCTGCTGATCGGCAAGCTTTACATCGCGGTTCTTCTGATGTTCGGGCTTTACTGTCTCGAGCACCAATTGCTGGCCCCCTTCGGCTACCGGCCGACAACCGGATTTCTCGTCGACCTGATCGTCAGCAAAGAGAAATTCATCGCCCGCAGACTGCCGCGGCCGAACGATCCCCCGCATGAGGGCTTGGCGCCGGACGGGTAAGGCGCTATACAGCCGGGCCGACGGCCCGCCCCTCCCCGCCCCCACGCCCCTTATGCCTTTTCGCAACATCGCCATCATCGCCCACGTCGACCACGGCAAGACCACGCTGGTCGACCAGCTGCTGCGCCAAAGCGGCACCGTGCGCGCCAACCAGCAAATGGCCGAGCGCGCCATGGACAGCTTCGACCTGGAGCGCGAGCGCGGCATCACCATCCTTTCCAAATGCACCTCGGTGGCCTGGCGGGACGTGCGCATAAACATCGTCGACACTCCCGGCCACGCCGATTTCGGCGGCGAGGTCGAACGGATTCTCAGCATGGTTGACGGCGTGCTGATCCTGGTCGATGCCGCCGAAGGCCCCATGCCACAAACCAAGTTCGTCACCGCCAAGGCGCTCAAGCAGGGTCTCAGACCCATCGTCGTGATCAACAAGGCCGACCGCTCCGACGCCCGCATCGACCAAGTCCACGAGGAAATCTTCAACCTCTTCA
>JASLXG010000006.1 GCA_030740435.1 Alphaproteobacteria bacterium
GACCACGTCGAGCTATTCGCCGAAGAATACTTCTTCCGAGCATATGCTGGCCTTTTACCAGCCCTGGGAAGAACTGCGCGAGCGCAAGTTCGACGGCCTCATCGTCACCGGGGCACCGATCGAGACCTTGCCCTTCCAGGACGTCCTCTATTGGCGCGAACTGACGCAGATCTTTGACTGGTCGCAGAGCCATGTTCAGGAGACCTACTGCATCTGCTGGGCCGGGCAGGCGGCGCTGCAGCATTTTCATGGCGTGCCGAAACACGAACTGCCGCAAAAGATGTTCGGTGTCTTTCGCCATCACGTCCGGGCCGGGCGCGACGGCCTGCTGCGCGGCTTCAACGATGATATTGCCGTGCCGGTCAGCCGCCACACCGAAGTGCGGCGCGAGGATTTGCCGGAGCATGCGGGCCTCACCGTGCTGCTGGAATCGGACGAGGCGGGTCTGTGTCTGGTGCGCGACGAGGCCAGGCGGCAGACCCATATATTCAATCATCTGGAATATGATACGGAAACTTTGGCCAACGAATACCACCGCGACGTGGCCGCCGGGGCGGAGATCGCGCTGCCGGCCAATTACTTTCCCGACGATGACCCGGCCCGGGCGCCGGTTAACCACTGGCGGGCCCATGGCAACCTGCTGATCGGCAACTGGATCAACGATCTCTATCAGTCGACCTCGTACGAACTTGTAAACATCCCCCAACAGCGGCGGCTGCGCTAGAGCACGTCGCAATATCAGGCGCCGATGAGGAAGCAATGGCGCAAGGGTAGGGCCTCGGATCTTACCTCGTTGAACCGTCCTGAGAGCTCGCGAAATTGCTGCAACCCGGCGGCCACTTCCTCGAGCTCGATGCCGGGGAATTTCTGCGCCGCGTAGGCGTTGGCCCGGGCGCCTTGGCGCAGGCGCCGGACCCAGGGTTTGACGGCGGCCAGGGTTTGGCCGCCGGCCAGGCCCAATCGCGCCACCGGGCCCAGTGCCAGAGAGGCGCCGGGAAAGGCGATCTCGTCAAGCGCCGCCACCACCTGCTCCGCCGCCAGGGGACCGTCGAGAGCGGCGATGTAGCGCGCCGCCAGGCCGGCGTCAGGGGCGCCGGTCGTGCCGCCCTCAAGCACCTCGCCGATCACCGCCACTAACTCGTCCAATTCGAAAGCCTGGCGGCTGACGGCGTTGGGCAGCTCGGAATCCAGGATCGCGTCGCAGGCCGGGCGAAATGCCACCACCGGGCGGCCCAGCAGATAGGCCTCGAGCCCCGTCGTGCAGCTATTGTGCAGCACCGCCTCGGCGGCCAGCAGCCAGGGGATGACGCTGCCCTCGTAGACCACCTCGACGTTGTCCAGCCCCCGGGCCTGGCGGCGCCATTCGTCGTGGTCTTCGGAAGGGTGCGGACGCACGATCAGGCGGTGCTCGGGGAAGGCCCGGGCCAGCACCGGCAGCGCCGCCGTGAAGCCGTGAAAAATCTCTCCCAGGAAGTCGCGCCAGTGGCGGAAAAAGGCGAGCTGGGATTGGTTGGTGATGGTGCCGCGCTGCTTCAGGGCCTCGATCCAGAAATCGTAACCCATGAAGTGGTTGTAGCGGCTGAAGTTGCCGTTGAGCAGCAGGTAGGGCCCAAAGCGGCGCCTCAGCGCCTCGGCCTGGGGCGCGAAAAGCCCTCGCCATTCGGGCCGCAGCAGGTCGAACCGGGGATTGCCGCTGAGGCGGATCTTGGCCGCCGCCTCGGGCGCCTTGAGGCGCACGTCGCCCGCCTGCACCTCGCCCCAGGCGAAAAACAGCGAAGCCTCGGCCAACGATTCGTTGCTCACGCGCTCGTGCAGGTAGGTATCGCGGTCGCGATAGACCAGGCCCTCCTCGCACCAGGCGGCAACCCGGCTGCCGGCCGCCTTGAGGCGACGAAAGTTGGCGGTCTTGGTGCGCCCGACGCTCTTGTCGATATAGATACCGCGGGGCAGGTGACGGCGCTGGGCCAGCATGGCGTTCTGCTCGCCCAGCAAGACCTGGTAGCCCTGCTCGGCGGCCACGGCGGCCAGCAGCAGCTTGGCGTGAAACTCACGCACCTTGGTCTCGATGGGCAAGAGCAGCCAGGGAGGCTGGGCACTCATGCCGCTCCCCCGATCTCGGCCAGCACCGCCGTCGCCACGCGCTGGCTGGCCCGGCCATCGGCATTGCCCGTCCATTTTTGCAACAGCGCCGCCGCGCCGCCCGGCAGTTCGGCGGCTGGCGGCCTGGGCGCCAGGGCATGGGCCCGCAAGCGCGCCACCAGGTCGGCTTCGCCAGCGGCGTACTCGGCGGCGTCTTCGAGATCGACGATATAAGGCGCCAGATCGGCCCGGGCCGCCTCGGCGAAGCGCGGCACGACCAGCGGCTTGCCGGCGGCTACGGCCTCGAACAGCGCCGTCGAGTTGAAGCCGAAGACGGCGTCGCTCTCAAGAATCAGAGCCAGCGGATCGCCGCCCGTGACGGTGCTGAGGTTGGCCGGCCGGGGCCCGGCCGCGGCCAGGGCGCCCTCCATGGCCGCAACCTCCAAGGGCGTCGGTTTCGCTTTGACCACCACCCGGATCCCGGGGTTCTGGCGCGCCAGGGTGACAGCGGCGCGATGGCAAGCCGCCAGCAGCTCGTCCCAGTTCCAATCGTCGCGTTCGTCGGCGAAGGGCTCGAGACCGCCGGGTACCCCGAAGCCGAGCTTGCGGGCAATGCGCGGCAAGCCGGTCTTGGGGCTGAAGGAAAAGAACAGAATTTGGCCCGGGCCGGCGCGGGGCTTTGGCGGCCCTGCCGCCGCTTCGCGCCGCCAGCGGTGGATGCGGTCCAAGCGCGGCATGCCGGTGACCGTCAGGCGCTCGCGGGGCACGATGCCGGCCGCCAGTTGCACGGCCCGCTCGATCTCGTTGTAGACCAGAATACGCCGGCCGCCGAAGGGGCCGCGGCGGCGGCGGTAGATATCGCTGAAGAATTCGACCCGTCCCGGGCTTTTCAGGTTCTCCTTGTGCAGCACGATGAAGGGCAGATCGAGCTCCTCCAGCGCCGCCGCCACCTCGCGTTCGGCGTAGTAGGCGAAATTGGCGGTGATCACGGCGGCGAAACCGAACCGCGCTTGCAGCCGCGCCATGACCCGCCTGGCAAACGCCCGGTAGGCGCCTTTGGCGGCCCCGATGGCGGGGTCAGGGGAAACATAATTGTAATCGTCCACCTCAGGCGGCAGGAAAGCCGAAACCATGGCCTTGAAGGCCTTGATCTCGACCATGTCGAGGTGCCAGAGCAGAAAGCGCGGATCGTCGCCGAAGGCACTGGCGGCATCCTCGAAAAGCCCCTGCTTGGCCAGGATCAAAAGCCGGGCGCCGGCGCCGCCGGCGGCCGCCGGTTTTTCGATGGCCAGGCCCAGCAAAGCCGCGGCCGCGGCCGCCAGGCGCAGCTTTGCGGCCCAGCGAAACCCGAACCACCAGAAGTGGCGGCGCCAGCTCATGGCGCTTTCACCACCTCGTGCAGCAGATCCGCCACGCGCCGGCCGGCGCCGCCATCGGCGTTGCCCAGCCAGTGCTCCAGCGCCTCGGCCTGGGGCGGGGCCAGTTCGGTGGCGTGGCCGGCGGCGTGGTTGGCCCGGGCGCTTTCAGCCAGGCGCTCGACCAGCTCGTCTTCACTGGCGGCGCGGCCGGCCGCCGAGCCCAGGTCGACCACATAGCCCCGGGTGGCCGGCGCCGCCGCCTCGGCAAACAGCGGCAGCACGATGGGCAGGTTGGCGGCCAGGGCCTCAAACAGCGAGGTCGAGTTGAAGCCGCAAAGCACGTCGGCGACGGTGATCTGGGCGAAGGGATCGCCGCCCACCACGAATTCCAGGTTGGCCGGCGGCTTGAAGCCCGGGCCGAAGCTCTCTTCCAGCACCAGGAGCGCCCGGGCGTGGTCCTTGGTCTTGATCACCACGTCGATGTCGGGCGCTGCCTCGGCCAGCCGCACCATGGCGGCGTGGCACTCGCGCACCAGCTCGTCCCAGCCCAGGGCCTCGAGGCCGGCGTCGAGGATCTCGCGCCGGCCCGGCAGCTTGCGCGAGATCAGCGGCGCGCCGGTGCGTGGGTTGAACGACATGAACAGGACCCTGGGCCGGGGCCCGGTGGCGCGCCGGGCGCCATTGAAGCCCTGGCGCCAGGCGTGGATGCGGTCGAGCCGCGCCATGCCGGTGACGCCGATGCGCTCGGGCGCCACCATGCCGGCGCGCACCTGGATGTCGCGCTCGATGGCGTTGTAGGTAGCGACAAAGCGCCCCTGGAAGGGGATTTTTCGCCGGCGGTAGACGTCTTCGTAGAAGCCCTCCAGCGCCGGGCTTTTGAGGCACTCCTTGTGCAGCGCCACCACCGGCGTGCCCTGGGCCTCGAGCGCCGCCGTCATCTCCTGTTCGGCGTGGTAGCTGAAGTTGCCGGTCAGCACCACGTCGATGCCGCGGCCCAGGCGGGGCCAGGCGGCGGCCCAAAAATCCCTGAGCTCGGCCTTGGCAGTGTCGTGCTCGGTGGCCGCCGAGCGGTAGTTGTTGTCGTCCACGGTGGGCGGCAAAAAGGCACGGTAGACGAACTTGGAATAGGCCCGGTCCAGCGCCAGCACGCGAAAGCGGCCGTCACGGCAGAGGCTGGCCATGACGTCCTCGCTGAAGCCGGGCTTGGGCAGCATCAGGGCAGTAACCGCCTGGGCGGGGTTTTGCGCCTCCGACAAGGTGACGATCTGGCCGCGCATCAGGCTGGCCGCCGGGCCGGCGCGGCCGGCCGCGGCCAGGCGGCCGAGCGGCCGGCCCAAAAGCTTGGTCGCCAGTTTGCGCCGCAGACGGTAGCGGAAACTGTGCAACATCAGGCCCGGTCCCCCGTGGTGGACAGCCCTACCGGCCATTGGCTACCTTCGCCCCCTCCCGGCAAAGGCAGCCCAATGTTCCGGCTCTCGAAAAAGCCCGCCAAACAGCTTCTGTATCTCTTCCTCTGGCGCGATCTGCGGCTGACGCGGGGCTGCGAGCTGGGCATCGATGCGGGCTGCGGCGACATGCAGAACAAGCCCGGCTTTGAAAGCCAGCGGTACCTAGGCATCGATCTCGACGCCGAGCGCCTGGCCGCCGCCCAGGCCCGCCACCCCGACGCCGAGACGCACTGCGCGGCGCTGCCAGAGGTGGCCGGCATTACGGGCGACTTCGTGCTTTGCGTCCAGGTCATGAACAATCGCTTCTTCGCCGTCGAGCAAACCGTGGCCGCCGTCCACGCCCTGGTGGCCATGGTGCGGCCGGGCGGCGTGCTGGTCTTCAACATCTCGAAGCGCGCCTTCCCATACCAGGCCGAGATCGACGCCCTGCTGGGCGAGAGCTTCGGCGATGTGCACAAGGCCGAATACGGCGCCCTCTCGGCCCTGGAGACCGTGCTCTCGCCGCTGCTGGCCGGAACCATGTTTTTTCTTCCCTTCCTGCGCCGCGGCGCCGGATACCAGAAGATCTACTATCGCTGCCAGGGGCGCACCGCGTCGTAACAGCAAAATTCACACCCCCTCCCTGCCCTCCCCCATCAAGGGGGAGGGGAAGAAACAAACTCCCTCCCCCACAAAACCGAAACTGGCGGAGGGTTGGGGTGGGGGGGGGCGCGACCGCCAGGGCGCAATCTTGAAAAGTCTCAGCCATCACAGACCTCGGCCACCTCGTTGGTGTTGATGCGCTTGAGGTTGAAGGGCGCGACCCCAGCTTCGTTCCAGCCCACGGCCAGCGTCAGGCCGATATGGAATCCGAAGCGGCGACAGAATCCGCCGGCATCGTCGGGGATGGCCCAGTCACGGCCATAGGGGTAGGAAACCCAGCGGGGACGCTGGCCGCAGATGTCGGCCAGGCAGGCGATGTTGGCCTCCACGTCGGCGGCCAGGCCGTCGCCCAACCGGGTGAAAGGGGCATGGCTGTGGCCGTGGGCACCGATGCAGTGGCCGGCCTGGTGCAATTCCTTGACGGCCGCTTCGTTCATGTAAAGATCGTCACAGAATTCCATTTCGCCGAGGCCGCGCTGGGCCAGCAACCGGCTCGATATCTCGTCCATCAAGTCGTAGGGCAGGACGAAGTTGATGAGGTACTTGAGGCGGCCGTCGTCGGGGCTATCGTAGACGTAGATGCGGGCCGCCGCGGCCGCCATCCCGGGGTCATCGCCGGGCCGCCAGCGTTCGGGCAGGAGCGCCATGAAGGCCTGGCGAAAGGCCTCGGGATCCATGGTCGCGCGCAACCAGTGGATCTTGTGGACCATCACGGCGCGCCGCTCGACCAGCGGCTTGGAGCTGATGAAAAATACCGCGCTGATGCCGCGGCGATCGAGAACTTGGCGCGCCGCCTGGTGGTGGTCGAGCATGCCGTCGTCCAAGGTCAGCACCACGCTGGGGCCGGGCAATGTACCCTGGCCGCGGACGAAGGCCTCGGCCTCCTCCGGCCTCGCCATGTGGTAGCGCCCGGCCAGCCAGTCCACCTGGGCCGCGAAGTCGGCTGGCGCCAGGGGATGGATACCGGGATGGGCGTATTGCGCCGGGTCGCGGATGTAATGGTAGTTGACGAACAGCAGCCGCTGGGACATGGCGCTAACCGTCCGGTGTTTGGCTGACGATGCGGTCGTAGAGGCCGCCCAGGCCGTGCGTGGCGGCGGCGGCGCGCAGCCCGGCCAGCTCGTCCGCCGCAATCAGGCCCCGCCAGATACCGACGCGGCGTTCCGACAAGGGCTCTCCCAGGCGTTCCAGCGTCGTGCTGGCCTTGCCGGTGGCGGCCAGGACGCGCTCATAGTCCTCGGCCTGGCCGGCAAAGCGGGCGACCTCGGGCTGCCAGGGCTCGTCCAGATGTTCCAGCACCCACGCCATGGTGGCTTTCGGATCGGCCACCAGGTCCTCGTAGCGCAGCTCCAGGAGATCGCTTCCCGTAAGCGCAGCGGCGGCGCCGAGAAAGGCACACCAGCGTTCGCTGAATTCCGCGATGCTGTCCCACTTGCCGGCCTGGCGCAGCGAGGCGAAGACATCGCGCGGATCGCGCACGATATGCAGGATCCTGGCGCCGGGCCAGGCTTCTCGGATGCGCCCGACGTGCAGGATGTTGCCGGGCGTCTTTTCGGCCCAGCGGCGCTTGCCCAGGCGGGCCGCATGGCCGCCAAGCAGGCCGTTGACAAAGGCCACGACGTCCGCCGATGCCCGGGCCAGATCGGCGGCTTGGCCGGGCTCCAGGCCGAAGAAGCCGCCGCAGCGGCCGACGTAGTCGGCCAGCGGCTCGCCGCCGCGGCCCAGGCCCGCGGCCCAGTCGACCTCGAACCAGTTGGTCTCGAGTCCGGCCGCGATGTTGGCGTGCTGGCCCAGCATGGCGCGCAACAGGCTGGTGCCGGACTTATAGAGGCCGCCGATGAAGATCGGCGTGGTGGGGCTCTCAGGCATCGGCCGGGCGCGCCATCAGCCATTCCGCCAGCTCGAGATCGAAGGGAACGTCGATGTTGACCAGCGGACGCTCGATGACCACGCCGAAGCAGCGCTCCTCCAAGAGATTGCGGTTTTTCTCATCCAGCAGGGCCGCCCGCGCCGCCGCGTAGCAGACGCCGTTGCGGTGGTAATAGTCCGGGATCTTCTGGCGGATGGAATAGAGCGCCCCGTCCTCGTGGTAATAGCCCAAGCTCCCCTCGCCGTCTCGCGTCAGGGTCTTGTGGGGGGTGAAGGAGCCCGGCGTCGGGCTGACCGTGGCGGCGGCGGCGAAACCGCCGTCGATGACCTTGCCCAGCGTGGCGGATACGTCGTCGGGGCGGCGCAAGGGACTGGTCGGCTCCAACAGGATGGTAAAGGCGAATTCGGTGCCATAGTGCGCCTCGGCCGCATGCAGGGCGTGGCGCCAGGCCGCGATCGAAGTGGCGCTGTCGTGGGATAGCTCGGGCGGGCGCAGGAAGAAGGCATCGAGGCCCGCGGCCCGGGCCTCGGCCGCCATCTCCTCGTCGTCGGTGGAGATCAGCGCCTGGTCGAGCCACTCGAGCGCGGCGCAGACCCGGCCGACATGGCCGATCAGCGAATGCCCGGCCACACGGCGGAGGTTCTTGCGCTTGATCGACTTGGAGCCGCCACGGGCCGGCACCACGGCGAGCACGCTATGGCCGCCCCAGGTCATGCGCCCTCCAGCCTCACCAGGCGGTCCTCGGCCTGGCTTTGCCGGGCGGCCTCGATGACCTCCATGACGGCCAGGCCGTCGGCTATGGTGCAGCTCGGTTCCTGCCCCTCGATCACGGCCAGGAACTCGCGGGCCACGGCCACGAACATGTCGTTGCGCTGGCATTCGAAGGGGGTCTCCTGCCAGCTCTCTTCGGGTTCCCGACCGATGGTCAAGCGGTTGGGATCGGCGGTCCACTCAAGCGTGCCCTTTTCGCCCACGAACTTGATGGTCTTCTCGTGCGGCCGGGCGTGCAGATCGAGGTGGATCGAAACCCGGGGGCCCCTCGGGTAGTTCAGCAGCAAATCGACATTGTCGTCGGCATCGATCTCCAGTTCGCTGAGCTTGTCGATGCGGGCGAAGACGCTCTCGGGCCGGCCGAAGAACCACAGCGCCTGGTCGATCCAGTGACTCTCGTCCAACAGCGCCCCGCCGCCCAGCTCACGGCTCGACATGAACCAGTCCTGGTAGGGCTCCCAGGGATGCCAGTCCGCCAGGTGGGCCGCCATCACGAAGCGCACGTGGTTGAGCCGGCCCAGCGCACCCGCGTCCAGCAGACGTTTCGCCTCCAGCAGCGGCGGCCACCAGCGCCAAGTGTAGCCCAGCAGCAGCGGAATTTCCGATTCGGCTACCGCCGCGGCCAGGGCCCGGGCCTCGGCGGCGCCTGGCGACACGGGCTTTTCCAAAAGCACGGCCAGGCCCGCGGCCAGCGCCGCCCGGGCCTGGCGGACGTGGAACTTGGTCGGCGAACCGATCACCACGCCGTCCAGGCTGGGGTCGCCCAGGGCCGTCGGCAGGTCACCGTAAGCGCCCACCACCGGCGTTGCCGCGGCCAGTTCAGCGCGCCGGTCGTGGCGCGGATCGAGACAGGAAACAAGGCAGTCCAAGGCTGCCAGGTTGGCGGCGTGGCGCTGGCCGACGCTGCCGCTGCCGATAACCAAGATGTGCCGTTTCGCCATGCCCCTCACCTCAGGCCGGCGACCATGGCCTGGTAGGCCTCGGGGTCGCAGGGAAATTCGACGTAGGCGGGGCCCGAAGCGGGATCCCAGGCAGCCAAGGCGTCGCCCAGCGCCACCTCGCCCTCGGCTCGGGTGCCAGGCAAGCCCAGCCCCTCCAGCGCCGCCAGCCAGGAAGGCTCGGCGATCAGCAACGGCGCCTGGGTGAGATTATCGGCCAGGGCGCGGCTGCGCACCGAGCCGAAACCGCCGTCGCTGACCAGCAGCACCAGGAGCGGTAGTTTCTCGGCCACCGCCAACTTGAGTTCCGCCACATGCATGCCGATGCCGCCGTCGCCGACCACCGCGACGCTGGGCAGGCGGTCGTAAAGTGCCGCCGCGATGGCCATGGGAATGGCCGTGCCCATGGTGCGCCCCTGGCCGGCCATCAGGCAGTGCCCGGGCTGGCGCGGCCGCCAGGCGTGCTCGCCGATAGTGCAGAAATAACCCGTGTCGAAGACCGCCCGCACCTCGTCGAAGCGGCGTTCGATGGCGGCCAGGGCGCGGGCCGGCGGGGCGCCAGCCAAGTGCTCGTCGAGAGCGCCCAGGGTCGCGGCCAGCAGATCCTCACCCCAGGATTTCTCGGCCAGGGCCGCGAACAGGGCCGGGGCCGCAGCGACACCGTCGCTGCCGACAAAATCGAAAGCCAGGCTGGAGGCCGCGTCGTCGAGGTTGACGGCGTCGCAGGCGAAGGGCTTGACGGCCAGCACCTCCTGCGGCCTGAGGCCGAGCCCGATGACCAGGTCGGCGGCCGGCAGCAGGCTCGACTCGGGCGCCTTCTCAAGGCCGGCGCCGGTGTAGACCCCGGCCGCCGGAAAAGCTCCCTCGTCGACCACTCCCTTGGCCGCGGCGGTGGTGAAGACCGGTATTTTCAGGCCGGCCAGGGCCGCCCCCCAGCCAGCGCGCAAGGCCAGGCTGCCGGCGATGACCAGCGGGCGTTCGGCCAGTTCCACCTCGGCCATGACCGAATCGTATGCCAGGGCGCCGAAGCCGCCGGGCTCGGGCGCCGCCTCGCCAGCCACCAACTCCAGCACCACCGGCCCCGGCACCTCGGCCGCCGCCAAGGCCGCGGCGTTGGTGAAAGAGCCCCCATCGCCCGCCATTTCACCCAGGCCATAGCGCCCCTTGCTGACCGCCGCCACCAGGGCCCCGTGGTCGAGGCCCTTGTGGCGTTGGCGCCAATCGACGTCGGCCGGCAGCGCCTCGCAAAGCGCCACGATGGGGAAGCTTTCGAACCAACACGCCGCCAGGCCAGGTACCAGGTTGGCCAGCCCCGGCCCCTTGATGGCCAGCGCCAGTCCGGCCCGGCCCGAAAGCCTGCCCTGAGTGCCGGCCATGATGGCCGCCGCCGCTTCGTGGTGGCAGAGATGAAAGACCGTACCCTGGCGCTCCAGGGTATCAAGCAGTTCAAGACTGGCGCCGCTGCCGGGAATGCCGAAGACCGGGCCGTGGCCCGCCATTTCGCTGGCCAGGATCTGCCACCCCGCCATCAGCTGTCGAGACCCAGGTGGGCCGCGATCTTCTCGGCGGCGCGGCGGCAGACCAGGCGTACGGCATCGGGACTGAAGCCGCCGCAGTGCGGCGTGATGAGCAGATTGTCGTGCTCGCGGGCGTAGGCCATCAGGGGATGGCCGGCGACCTCGGGTTCGCCCTCCAGCACGTCGAGGCCGGCGGCGCCCATGCGGCCGCTTTGCAGGGCCACCAGCAGCGCCGCTTCGTCGACGATGGCGCCGCGCGAGGTGTTGATCAGGATCGCCCCGGGTTTGATGGTGGCGAGCAGCTCGGCCGAAATCAGGCCGCGGGTTTCGTCGCTCAAATGGACATGGACCGAGATCACGTCACAGCTCTCGAAAAGTTCGTTCAGGCCGGCCGGCCGGATGCTCTCGGGCCAGGCTTCGACGAAGGGGTCGTACCCCACCACGGTCATGCCGAAGGCCTGGCCATAGCGTGCCATCCAACCGCCGATGCGGCCGCAACCGATGAGCCCGAGGCGCTTGCCGTGCAACATCAGGCCGGGGAAATCCTCGCGCCTCCAGCCGCCTGCGCGGGTGTGGGCCAGCGCCGCCGGCAGGCGGCGCGCGGCGGCCAGCACCAGGGCCCAGGAAAGCTCGGCCGCCGGCGTGATGTTTTGCAAGAGCTCACGATCCTCGCGCAGCGTGTGGACCGGAATGCTGCGGCGCAGGCATTCGCCACGGTCAATGTGGTCCGATCCCGTGGTGGCGCAGCTGATGACTTGCAGGTCCGGCGCCGCGGCGATCATGCCGTCGTCGATATGCACCTGCATGGAGGCATCGAGCAGCGCGCTGGCATCGAACAGCGCCTCGGCCACGGCCATCGGCTCGGCCTCGACATAATCGAGCTCGGCCCGGCCGGCGATCGCCTCTTCCAGGGCGGCGAAGCCCTCGGGGGCGCCGAGATAGACGATCCGCGCCGTCATGCGCCCGATCTCCGCAACAGGGCGTAGAGCCGGTCGGCCCGGCCCGACTGCTCGAGATGGTCCTGCCAGGCCCGATCGAGGGCCGGATTGTCGAGCTCGGCCAGCACCTCATCGCCCGAGGGCCGGGCCTCGCGCATCCAGGTGACGGCGTTGGAAAGCCCGTAACGCTGCACGTAATCCACGCGTTCGACCTCGAGGCCGGCCCGCTCGGCCACGGCGGTCAGCGCCCCGGCATCGAAATACCAGCGGTGGTGAACGCGATAGAAGAAACGGCGGTAGGCCTCGCCGGCCAGCTCCAGCAACCCGTCATCCCGGTTCGGCGTGCTCAGCAGCAGACGGCCCTCAGGCTTCAGCAGCGTGGCGATGTCGGCCAGAAATCGTTTCGGATCGGCAACGTGTTCGATGACGTCGAAGCTGAAGGCCCAGTCGAGGCTGCCGGCATGGGCGGAAGCTTCGCTGGCGAAGGAGTAAACCGTAAACCGCCGTTCCCTGAGCGCATCGTGATAGGCGCTGCCGGGTTCGATGGCCACGACCACGGCGGCCGGGCCGGCCACCTGGTCGAGGAAGGCGCCGCCGGCGCAGCCCACGTCGGCGATCAGGCAGCCCTGCAGCGAGACCGGACCCAGCACCTGAAGGCGTTCGCTCTGCTGGGCCTGGTGGCCGGCCAGGAAGGCAGCGGTATCGTTGCCTTGGCCCAACGATTTGCGGTAGTCGGGGTCGGCGTAGAATTCCTCGTCGCGGCAATTTTCCTCGTCCAGCCGGTCGGCGCCGCAGAGGCCGCAACGCGCCACCACCGCCTGGGCCGTCACCGAGCCGAAACGGCCGTTGCGGACCGGTCCCTGGTGCACCGGGCTCCAGTCCTCGGCGGCGCAGATGGCGCAAGGAGCAAAGGGGGCGAATTCGGCCATCTCAGTAGGCCAGCCGCTTCTGGATGCTGATCTCGGCCGTGGCCAGGATCTCGGCGATGCGCCCGCCCGCCCGGCCGTCGCCGAAGAGCGCCGAAGGGGCGTAGGGGCCGTGCTCGACCTGAGCCCCGATGGCGGCGCCGATGGCGGCGGCGTCATGGCCCACGTGAGCCACGTTGTCACCGTGCTCGCGGCCCTGCTGGCGGTTGCCGATGTTGACCGCCGGCACGCCCAAAAAGGCGCCTTCGCGAAGGGCCGACGAGGAATTGCCCACCAGGCAGGCGGCGTTCTTGATCAGGCGGGCGTAATCCTCGGTGGCGAAGTTGCGGTAAAAGTGGAGCCAGTCGGGATCATGGCGCTCACGGTACATGCGCAGGCCCTTGGAAACGTCGTCGGAACCGGCGTCGACGTTGGGCCACAGCCAAGCGGTCTGCAGGCCGGCCTGCTCCACCGCCGCCAGGGTCTGGTTGATCTGCGCGAAACCCTGGCCGTATTCGGTGGTCACCGGGTGCTGCAGCACCACCAGGTAGGGCTTGGTGGGATCGAGACGGGCGCCGACGCCGCGATAACGCTCGAAGATGTCGGCCGGCAGGCCGAGATCGATATGCGCCACCACGTCCATGGCCGGGCAGCCGGTCAGGTGTACGCTTTCGGGCGTCTCGCCCAGCCGGATCAGGTTCTGGCGCGAAAGTTCCGTGGCGGGAAAGTGGAGGTGCGAGAGTTTGCTCACGGCGTGGCGCACGCTTTCGTCGATCGAGCCCGTGACCTCGCCGCCCTGGGTGTGGGCCAAGGGTATGTTCATGTAGCTGGCGGCCACCGCGGTGGCCATGGTCTCGAAGCGGTCGGCCACGGTGAGCACCACGTCGGGGGCGATGTTCTCGAATTGCGTCGCCAGTTCCATGATGGCCATGCCGGTCGACTTGGCCATGGTGGTGGGGGTCTCGCCCTCGACGATGGAATAAACCGTGGCCACCGGTTCGAAGCCGTCGTCGCGGATG